>CAZWKM010000039.1:0-3538 GCA_964634165.1 uncultured Pirellulales bacterium
CACCCGATGAGTTCTGGCCATCCCCAAAGCCTTCGGCTTTGAGGCTGCCACCCGATGAGTTCTGGCCATCCCCAAAGCCTTCGGCTTTGAGGCTGCCACCCGATGAGTTCTGGCCATCCCCAAAGCCTTCGGCTTTGAGGCTGCCACCCGACGTATCTCGTATTGCGTATTGCGTATTGCGTATGTCGTGTTGCGCTTTGTCAAGGCCGTCCAATTTCCACTCAGATGCTGGCATAGCAAAAGTGAATAGCCATTCGCGCCAAACAGTATTTTCGGTATCAAGAGCTATCCGGCCCAGCTCGCTGTGGAAAAACGTCATTATCGATGTTGTGTCGATATGCTCGGCAACAGCTTCGGTTATAGCGCCATCGGCTAAAAGTTTGTCTATAACTTTTTCAATCGCTTCCTTGTTTACCGGCCTGACCCAATCAAGCTGGGAAATTACAAGGTGTGTAGCTGTGCCGATTAGTTGGCTTTCAACAACGCCAGCCAAATCAGCAGACAAAGCCGCTTTTGGCTTTCGCTCCAATGCCCTGGAATAATCGATTTTCAGGTATTCATCATTGCGATGTGTTATTGCCGTTACCGAGGTCTTCGCGGGCAGCAGCGGCGCATCGCCGAACTCATACCGCCAGGCCAAAGACTTTTTTACCTGGGCAAGCAGTTCTCTGACCCCCACCGCAGGGGTGGGGGCTAAACGAGCCCCGCCCACAGGTGGCGGGGCTAAACTTCTGTCAGCCTTTAATTTGATTACAAACTCAGAGAGTTGTTTTAGCTGGGCCTGGTCATAAAGTTTGAAGCTAAATAAATCATCGTCGAGGGTCTGCTCAGTCAGGCCGGTATCAAAAGCGCTGTGCAAATTCTTCTGGTCGGCAAGCCCGTAGAGGACCCAGTCCAGAGGACTGCGGCACGAGCGAAGCTGCCAATTCGGAATCGATTCATCGCCGAAGAAGAAGCCGTTGCAAATAATAGTCCGGCAATTATTTAGCTTTTCACAAGCGGTTAGAATAAGCCGGTCTCTCGCCCGCGTCGTTGCAACGTAAAGGATACGCATTTCTTCTGCCAGTGCCGTTGACAGTCTCCGCTCTGCGATGACCTCGTGTGCAAGCGAACGCAGCTTGCTGTTTGACTTACGGTCGATAATTTGCAGCCCCAATGTATTGCCGGCATCGGCAAGAAAGTCTCGCTGAATGTCCCTTTTGTTGAACTTGCTGTCCAGCTCGGCCAAAAAAACGACCGGAAATTCAAGTCCCTTGCTTTTATGCACGCTTAAGATGCGAACGGCATTACCCGCTGCAGATTCCGGCTCAGCAGGAGCCCAATCCTCGCCTGCTTCCTGAAGCTTCTCAATAAATTCAACAAACCGCGTCAGTGAAGGGATGCCCGCACTGCTGGCAAAACCCTCAAACTGGATTGCCCTGTCGTGGAGCTTGAGAAGATTAGCTCTGCGTGCCTGCCCGTTCGGCAGAGCCGAGACAAATGACAGAAAGCCGGTCCGGCGATAGACCTGCCATATCAAATCTGCCAGATTGCCCCGTCGGGCAAGTGTCCGCCACTGCTCAATCACAGCCACTATTTCTTTCAACCTTTGCGCCAGTTCCGCATCCTCACCGTTGTTGGAGTATTCGATTACGCAGTCGTAGAAGTTTTTGCTATGCTCACCTGCTTCACCCTGGATTTTTACTTTCGCTAATTCAGTGTCGCTAATATTAAAAAACGGGCTTCGCAATACGGCAGCTAATTCGATATCGCGCTGAGGATTGTCCAGGACTTTTAGCAGGCAGAGACAGTCGCTGATTTCAGTCGCCTCAAAGTAGCCGGCAGTGGCTTGACAGCTCACAGGCACGCCCGCTAATCGAAGCACTTCGACGTAATCATTGGCCTTTTTGGCCAGTGAACGCATCAGTATCACAATGTCACGATACTCAACATCCCTGAATTTATCTTCCTGCTTATCATATATCTGAAACTCTGCTTTGCCCGTGTCCGCCCCGACCATTTTCCTGATACGCCGGGCAATCATTGCCGCCTGACGCTGCCGGCTGCTAATAACATTTACCCCGTTAGAAATGGTCGTGGAATTTCTAACGGGGTTTAGACTTTCTTCGTCGGCAATTTCGCTCGCCTGTTGGTTTTGCAAATCCGTGTCCCTGTTTTGTTCGTCAAGGATATGGAACTCGACAACGCTCTTTTTGTTACTTACCGCCTCGCCCTTAAATTCTCTTGCAAGTGCCGGCTTCAACTGGGCCGACTCGTCGTAATCAATCTTTGCAAAAGATGACGTCATTATCCGTGTGAATATCTTGTTGACAAAATCGAGGATTCCTTTGGCTGAACGGAAATTCGCGTTCAGGTCGACCCGAAGTCCGTTAAGTGCATCGGCTTGCTCAACCCGCTCCTGGGGGGCAGGCTTTAGGCGTTCGAGAAAAATCTCCGGCTGAGCTCCCCGCCAGGCGTAAATACTTTGTTTCACGTCGCCGACAACGAAAACATTGTCCTCGGAACTAAGCAAATCAAGTATGGCCTGCTGAACAGGGTTAATATCCTGATATTCATCAACGAATATGTATTTGTACCTGCGGCGAAGCGCCAGAGCCGTCTGCGACGCTAACAAATTATCCTCCGAAGAGCCCTCATCGGTTAAAAGCTTCAGGGCATAATGTTCAAGGTCGGCAAAATCCAGACAGTTTACCGCCCGCTTGGCCCGGCTGTACAACCGGTCAAATTTCTTAACCAGCTCAATGAGCACTTTCGTCTGCAAGCCGGCCGAGCCGCTGACTTTATCGAGGTAGTCCGGATTTACAATCGCAAGGTCGCAAAGTCTTTCAAAAGCGTCTAACGCTTTTTTCACCGTTTTTTGTATAAGCTCAGCGATTGTTGTCGGCAGATCTTTAGGTCTCCTGACTATTGGCTTGTCGAAATTTCTTATTTCTTCAGCGCATTTGTCCCAATCGCCGGAGTTTAGAAGCTCGATACATTTCGCAATGGGCTTAACAAAACTATCTTCACATTTTGCAACCCAATCGCCGCCGGGGTTTTGCTTTTTGTAAAGCTGCCGGGCGTGCCGAAGCTGATTTAGTATGTGCTGCAATTTGTCTGCAATAATTTCCTTTTGTTTCTTACCCAGCTCACCTGCAAAGGGATTGGCCGCTTCTGCAAGCACAGATGCACGCTCGCACCAGTTTTCTCGTGAAACTACGCTGTCCAGAAAATCGCTGAGGTCTATTATCCTTGCAAGAAAACCGTCATTTGTGCGGAGGTCTCGCCGGTACAAAAGCTGTTCAAGGGCCGCTCGTATATTGCTCTGCTGCCAGGCCCAGTCGATGGTTCTTTCGAGGACCTCCGCTTTTAATAGTTTCGCCTCGTCGCCGTCGATTACGCCGAAGGTTGGGTCAAGGCCGAGTTTGTAAAAATACTCGGTGATAAGCCGTTTGCAAAACGAATGTATCGTACTGATATCGGCGCCGCCTAATAGCATAAGCTGCTCGCGAAGATGGGACGCTTTACTTTCCAGAAATGCCGCTCTTAACTGCTCGGC
>CAZWKM010000039.1:3638-10001 GCA_964634165.1 uncultured Pirellulales bacterium
GCTCGCGAAGATGGGACGCTTTACTTTCCAGAAATGCCGCTCTTAACTGCTCGGCAATCCGCGAACGCATCTGCTCGGCAGCCATCTCGGTAAAAGTCAATACCAGTATGCTCCAGACATCGGGACATACGGATTTGTCGGACACGATATTGACACATCGGCCTGAAAGGACAGCCGTTTTGCCGGTGCCGGCTGAGGCGGTTACTAAAACGTCACTGCCGCGTGCCACAATTGCCCGCCTTTGCTGCTCAGTCCATTTAATCTTTTTTTCAGCCATCAAACGCCCCCCATCTTATCGAGCACCTGAAGTTTATTTAGCGACTCTAAAAAGTTGTAGTCGTTTATCTGCCAATCGAATCGGCAGACCGATTTGTACTTGCAATAACTGCACGGTGATTTCCCGCTCAAACGATATGGCTTAACATCAATCCTGCCGGAGAGTATTTCTTCAGCCAACCGAACTATTTTTCTCTCCGTAAATTTAAGAACCTTTTCAAAATCAGCAGGTTTTAATACACCTCTATTTCCATAACTGCCGTATGGCTCACCGTCTTTAGTAACGTAAAAATTATAGAATTTACTGTCTTTCGAAGCTGTTTTATCAAGCTGCTGGCCAAATTCACCGTTGAATATACCTTTTGCCTTATAATCAAAACCCTCTGTTTTCTCTAACAGCTCATCGAGGGTGGCCCTTTTGGGCGCCACTTCGACCGGCATATAAAACGCCCCTGCGACATTTTGCACTTTGTATCGCGGATTGGATGCGCTTCCGACAGCTAACATATAAATCGGAAGCTGCATATCCAGGCCATAGCAAAGTTTTGCCCAGCTAAAGGATTTGCCTTTACGCTTATAATCGAAAACAATCGCAATTTTTTCACCATCGAACTCTACAATATCAAGCCGGTCGATCTTGCCATCCATCGACAATATCCGGCCATCTGAAAGCGCAAGCTCATATTCACCGAGCACATCACGTGCACCTTTAACCTCACCGAACGAAACCTCCGACAGTTTAGGCCTGAAACTCCCCGCACGTACCATTTGTGCAATTGCCAGAACACAATCTTCAAGGACTTCACCGGCGGAATTGATGATGAATGTGTTGTGAGGACTGTGACGAGCAAAGTTTGATATAAACGAATCTTCTCTGACAAGTTTTGATATTTGTTCTCTCAAAAGCTCTAAAAGCCGGTCATCCTTAACCGTTGCAAAATCTTCTCTTTCTGCGCTAAGTCTCTTCAACAAACCATCCAGAACACGATGGTAAAAATTGCCCACATCCAACGGCTCAAACTTAAATTCTTCTCGTTCTTTTAATTCCAATACATATCGGGCAAAATACTGATACGGACACGCCGCAAAAGTACTCAGTCTTGTCGCAGAGCTTCTTATATCCCCGCTGAAGAGCTTTTCGACTATCGTCTTATCAAGCTCGGCACGATTATCATAATTTATCGCAGATTGAACTTTCGAGCCAAGCTCTCCAAGTTGTCCATCCGAGCAGATTCCATTTAATAACTCATCAAGCCGCTTGCGAGAGACCTCAAGCAAGTCACCAGATGCATCTCTGCCGAGTCGGCTGCAAAGCAAATCGGCAAGCTCGGTCCTGCCGTGAACCTTTTCAATACTGATTTGCTCACCCACGATTGATTCTTCGTTGAGATTTTCAAACAGCGATTCTAAATGGTCTATGTGCTGCGAGCGGACCATAGCGCTGCCCTTATCATCAGCCGAAGGGTAAGTAACGCACAGAAATTCCGACGGGCGTGTAAATGCGATGTAAGCCAGATACTGGCGCTCGGCAAGCATCTGACTTGCCGTTGCTGCCAGTGGAAAATCCGCCGACTCCGCAGCGCTGCGGTCATCGTCGCTTAATATGCTGTCGAAGCTGACCGGTACGGGAAACTGCCTTTGCGTGGCGCCTACCAGGAAAACCGCTTTCAAATCGGGATGCCGGCTGCGCTCGATAGAGCCGACAAGAACCTGGTCCAGAGTCGGCGGAATAAATGCCAGCGTCAACTGCGAAAATGCAGAATCCAGAATCGCAACATAATCCTCACAGCTCATCTCCTGGCCGGCAAAGGCCTCGACAAGTTGGTCAAATACATCCACAAACTTATTATAGAATTGCGCATGGTAATCAACAGTCGCGCCACCTTTCTTCTCATTGGATTCTTCAATCCAGCCCTCGATTCTTTCACGAACGCCCAGACCATCGATAAAATCAAAAATAATCTGCGTAAACTCCTTGGCGCTGATTGTTTTTGCCGGATTGTCACCTGGATAGAGTCCGTCTCGAAGCTCAAGCAAAGGCGCGATGGCTTTTAGCCGAATTTCGTTTATCCGCTCCTCGTCAAAATCTCCGTTGTCCTCGCCTGCAAAATCCCATTTCTTCTCACTTTGCCAGTCGTCGCCGGTTATGCCAAAGGCAAGACAGTAATTTTCCAGCACGTCAACATCCCGGCGCTCTATCGGCACAAGGTCGGTTTTAAGATAGGCGAAAATATCGCTGCTGGAAAAGCCGCCGGTAACCGCCTGCAGGGCTGAACAAATAAGCTGAATAGCCGCATGCTGGTTCAATGATTTTCGCTTATCGATAAAAAATGGTATCGCGTAATCGTCAAAATACGCCCGTATATAGTGCTGATAACCGTCGATGTCCGATGCGATAACCGCAATGTCACGATATCGATAATCCTTTTCTTTGACCAATTGAAGTATCTGCCTTGCGACGAATTGGACTTCAGCCCTCGCATTAGGTTCTGATATGATGTGGATATTATCTGCCGCCGCTGATTTCAACGGCTCAAGCTCAAATACATTACGCTCAATATGAGCGAGCTGTGGACAAGAAGAGAATCTAACTTCCTTTTCAAGAACTATCGGCTTGGCCAATTGCAGCTTGCATTTTTTTATTTGTTCAATCAGGGCGATATACGTTTGTTCAGTCGGATTAAATAAGCCGACCGGGTCGAGCTTCTCGCTATCGGGATTGGCCAAGTCGATATTTGCCGGGTCCAGACAAAGGGCAATTTGTGCATCCGCCACAACCTTCAGCAGCTCAGCAAGGACTGCAAGCTCGGCTGTCGTAAAGCCGGCAAAGCCATCGACCCATAACTTTGCGCCTTTAACAAAGTCTGCTTTCGCTACCGCTTGGCAGGCACGAGTCAGTTGAATATCAGGGTCAATGAACCTGCCCTCGATAAACTTCAAATATTCTTTAAGAATCAGGCCGATATCGGCAAATTTCAGGACGGCTAAACTATTATGTTCATCTTTCTGCAATTCGCCCAGCAATTGGTCGATATCGTCCGGTGTCTTTGCATACTGGTGCAGCTCAGCGATAGTTTCCGCCATTTGCCGACCCAGCCCCGGCTGGCTCGCTGATGAGCCAAAGACTTTCAATTTACTTTTATTGTCTCGCAAAATCCTGTGCACTATCATTTGCCGGCCGATGCGCGAAAGCTGCGGCCTCGCCGTATTTTTGCCTGACAGCAAAAACTGCAGACGGTCAAATGAAAGCACTCTCAATCTGTTGTAGCCGGCGATTCTTTTATCGCCAAGAATTGCACGCTCCGCCTGATACGTGGCCTGTTCCGGGACCAGCAGAATCAGCGGCTGTTCGTCTGCCGGCTCCAGCAACGCACTGACGATTGCTTTTATGCAATAGCTGGTCTTGCCCGTACCGCTTCTGCCAAGAATAAATTGAACTGCCATAGGGACCGTCCCGGATTTGAAATTATTCTTTTCCCCCTTTTTACCACAAGTGGCCTTCGTTTTCAATTCCCTTTACGCTGCCCGACATCTGCCCTCAAACACGCCATTTGAGCCGTTTTACACTTCCGTCCTTCTCTTTATTCCCGGCTACAACGTGCAGTGTAAAATCGCCGCCTTTCGCGGTCAATCGGGCCTCTACCCAGCCGACAGGAACATTTCCGTTGAAGCTGTATCCCGTTGCCGGCACATTAACAAGATGAATCCCTTCAAACTCAGAAAATCCATACTCGTGGGAATGGCCATACACAATCGCCTTGACCTTACGAATGGGTTTAATGATACGGTAAAGACGCGGCACATCCAGCAAGCACCCGTCACTATCGCCCAGAGTATGGTGAACGCAGAGAATTGTCGGCGTATTGTCGCACTTTTTCAGATAGTCTTCCAGCCACCGCCTTTGCGCCTGTCCTAACAAACCCGGCACCTTATTAACGTAGAACAAAGAATCTAGAATAATCAAGCGAACAGGCGGCCTCTCAACGACTATTATGTGTTTATTCCGAACAGGTTGTTTTCCCGCGGGAGTTTTATCGAAAACCTTCAGAAAGTTGCCTCGGTCATCATGATTACCGAGTGCCATAAGAACCGGCATTTTTTCAGCAGCCGGATTTAATAATCTTTTCAGGACGGCATAATTGTCCAGTTTCCCCATCAGCCGGGCCAAGTCACCCGCAATGGCAACGCCATCCGGCGAAGCAGAGATGACCTCGGAAACGACTTTTCGGAAATTTCCATGGGGATTGTAGCAGTAGTGTCCCTCTGGAGGATTATTGCTGTCGTCCACCGTCGTGACATGCGTATCAGCAAGAAATGCCCATCGAGTCCCCTCCTTTTCCTTTTTGTTTAACCCGAAGCTGTTACCTGCGCCGATAGTAATCAAGCTCCCGCAAACGGCCAAGCTGGTTTTAATGAAACTTCTTCTATTCATTGACTTGTAAAATATCTCTGCCATAATATCCTCCATCTTAACCTGTAACACTCTAATCTGCTAAATCTTCGGCGAAATTTCTTTTCGCCCTTTGCTGCTTTAAGAGACTTCGCTGCCTTTTTTCCTCTAATCGCCGCTGCTTGACCGCCTTCGGCACCCTGGTCTTTCTCCGCACGGGTTTCTTTTTTAGCGCCTCTCTCAATAACTCCTGCAGCCGCTCAACCGCGACCCTGCGATTTGCCTTCTGGGTTCGATACCGTTGCGAAACAACCCGTATTATGCCGTCTTTGTTGGCCCGCGTTGCAAGCCGTTTGAGTATTCGCTGCCTTTGTACATCGGAAAAACTCTCGCACTTCGCTACGTCGAAGAACAGCGTCACCCGTGTATTGACCTTGTTCACATTTTGTCCACCCGGCCCGCCGCTGCGAGAGAACTTGAAAACAAGCTCGTCCTCACAAATAAATATATCATTTGTGATTTCCATCATATCATTATGTTCCCAAACCGCCCGCACAATATACCAAATCCCCCGGAATAATCAACAACTTCCCCCAATAAATGAGCTATCCCGGCTGCACTCTGCAAAATTACTCCGCCTGCTTTTTTGTCTTGAACCGCCGAAAAGGTCCCGTTTTACTTCAGGAAACCAGGCAGGGGCATTCGGCCGGACGACGAAATTTATATAAAAAGCTCGGACTACCGCCCGACGATTCCGTCAGGTAATATCGACCGGAACTTTTATCTCGTCCCGGCACGTGGAGACACCTGGCCCAATTGAGTTTCGTTCGCTAATACTTTTTCACTGTAAAAGGTCTTTGTAGTCTGCGCAAAATTCTTTTCTTTTGCACTCTCGACAATGAGAGCCTTTCCAGACGTTGTCGAACTGTTCTATAATTTTATCGACTAACTTCTTGTCGGTAGTAATGATGCCCGCCTCAAAGTTCCTCTTATGTTTCCCTTTCGCACCCATTCCCGCACCTGTCAGATTCGCACTGCCTGTGTATGCAAATTCACCGTCGATTATTACTGATTTGAAATGAACTCGTGGGCACAGGATTCTTTCCATACCGCCTATGAGGTTGGGGTATCGGTCAAAATCCCTTCGAAAAGCTGCTCCAGGTTCTTTTGCGTGCAGTAGTCTTATTTCAACGTTTTTTTTGACCAAATCAGACAGTATTTCAAGGAAAGGAATCATTTTCCCGCGGTTATGAACGTACAGGTCTTTCAAATCGGCCGTTGCAAGCCAGATAAATTTCTTTGTTTGGGCCACCCGCCCGCGGATGACCCTTTCGTATACCTCTGTATCAGTAATAAATTCAAGCATTCGTTTTTCAGCTTTGTCGCTGCAGATATCACCAGCAGATGCAAAGCAGTTTCAACTGTACATTTGCAAATTGAAAATGCCTTCAACCCAAATTCTACGGTGCCCTTACTTTTTCACGGTGTGTCTGCACTCACCGAATACACCTATGTTCGCTTTTTATCGCTTCCTTTCTCTTTTTCCAGATGCTGGGCTATTTGCTTTAACTGTTCCTTCATCTCTTCAGCTTGCCGCCGGATTTCCTCAAGTTGTTTATGTATGGTTCTTGAGCCGAGGATACTCGGGGCGAAGATGAAGAAAAATATCAGCGCCGCCGCCCCGCCAATGGCGATAA
>CAZWKM010000040.1:0-10001 GCA_964634165.1 uncultured Pirellulales bacterium
TGATATACATATATTTACCATCTGCGGTCTTTACCGACGTATTACCGCCTCCGCCTTGAACGAGCGTCGGGTCACCTCCTGTCCCTCTCGATATTTTTATCAGCTCAGCAAGCGCTTTGTCCATTTGAATCGTTCCTTTCGTATCTCCGGCAATATCTTTATTATGTGTTCCGTCCCTTTCCTGTTGATTTCCCGATCCGGGTAACAGGCCTATCGTGGTGTGGCGTCGGGCAAACCACCGTCCACTGGAATTGTAGCACCCGTGGTAGGTGTTTGACGCGTAGCAAAAAAGAGCACGGCGTTAGAAACGTGCCGTCCCGTAACTCTGATTTTCAGCAGATTTCGGTTCCGGTAATACTCTTGCAATTCTTTTTCATCGAGCCCGCGTGCCTGCATCCGACTGGGACCTATTTCTTCCCATAAGCCGGATTTGTACTGACCTTCGGAGAATACGGCATCCGGCGCCACCATATTAACACGAATCCCATATTGCGCCAACTCTATACTTGCGATGCGACCCAGCTGATGACACGCGGCTTTGGTGGCGCTGTAAGCTCCGAAGCCGGCGCCGGGGCTGGGAACGTTCTTGCTGGATATAACAATAACGTCCCCGCCGGTTGCCTGCAGAATAAAATGACGGGCGGCTTCTGAAAGTGTCAGCAGAGCGCCTTCCACATTTACCCTTTCAAGCCTGCGGAATGCCTCGAGCTCTATATCTTTCAAATATGAGACCAGCGGGATGCCGGCATTAACAACTACAATATCAATTCCGCCCCAGGTTTGTATGACACTTTCAAAGCCGTGGGCTACAGCTCCTTTGTCAGTAACATCGATTGGAACACCTATCACTCGCTCACCACCTATTTTCGTCAGGTCAGCAGCAAAATCGTCAAGTTTCTTACCAGCAAGGTCGGTAGCCGCCAGATGGCAGCCGTTTTCCAGCAGCCCCCGGCAAACCCCGTAACCGATGGCGCCTGCAGCACCGGTTACCACAGCAACTTTATTCTTAAGAGGCAAATCAGAATTATTGTCCGCTCGGTCAACGTAAAGTATCCCCACATCACGAAGACATATAATTTCCGGGTTGCAGTTGTATTGTTGCGAATAATCTGAAATCCTATTACTTAATTGTTTGCGAAGAGCTTCTGCTTCGCTATCTATATCCACATCGCCTGAGAAAAGCGGCGGCCTCTGAGTTTTAGTTAAGGGTGACGGATATTTTTGAGTTTCTGCGCTTTTCGCAGAAACGGCAAAATCAATGGCTTTCTTGTTTGTTAAGGATTTCAAAATAGCAGGCTCATAGGGTTTATCCTCATTACCTGTTTGGCGCGCCAGAAGCCCTCGCACAATCGGTATTATTTGAGCTAATTGGCTCAAAGAGTGTTCTTGCGGCGCATTATTCTTCATCGGTGGCTTATTTCGCATTTTCAATCCCGCTTTTTCTTCATCTTATTTTTCAGCGTTTCGTATAGCTCGCAGGCCTCGGCCGGCTTCATATCTTCGTGAACAACCTTGTGAATTACTTGCATCATTGCTTTTGGGCAGTCACTCTGGAAGATATTGCGTCCCATATCCACGCCTGAGGCGCCCTCGCCGATGGCCTTGTAGGCCATTGTCAGGGCATCGAGCACAGCAATCTTCTTGCCGCCCGCCATCACAATCGGAACCGGACACGAGGCTGTAACCGTTTCAAAGCCCTCCGGAACATAATATGTCTTGATAATATTGGCCCCAAGCTCGGCACACATACGGCAGGCCAGGCGGAAATATCGCGCATCCCGGACCATATCTTTGCCAACCGCCGTTACCGCCATCGTGGGAATACCATAACGCATTCCCATATCCACCAGCCGCGTCATATTATGTACCGAGCGGGTTTCGAACTCGCCGCCGATAAATACCTGTAATGTAATCGCCGCCACGTTCATTCGAATCGCGTCCTCTATATCAACCGCTAATTCTTCATTCGACAGCTCCTTGAGTATGCTTGGACCGCCGCTGCAACGCATCACGACCGGTTTGGTCAAGGTAGGCGGCACCGTTGTCCGCAGAATTCCCCGCGTCAGCATTATAGCGTCGGCGTACTGCATTAACGGTACAATCGTCAGGTCAATCCGCTCAAGCCCTGTGGTAGGGCCTTGGAAGTAGCCGTGGTCAATCGCAAACATTACCGTTCGCCCGGTCTCCGGATTAAATATCCGTGACAGCCGATTCTTCATCCCCCAGTCAAGAGCGCCAGCTCCTTTGAGAAAGAAGCCCTCAGTTTTCATCGGAACATCTTCATAAAACTTCTTTGCTTCTTTTTCGTCCCCGATATCAGGCATAGCTCTTTCCTTTCTTTCATTTTGCCTTGTCTTTTAGGTCCAGTTAGTTTGTCAAACTAACCAGCGTCTTGCTGGTCGGCGCCTTTGTCTTTCCACATCCAGCCAGTGGTGGCGACAAACCATACTATCGTAGCGAGCAGCATTATCCATTTGACCATATTCAACTCCAAACGGCCTGCAAGAAAGATGATAGATGGCAATGTTAAGGCAATCAGCGCCATAAGTGAAATAATCTGTAAGATAGAACGCATTTTAATTCTCCTGTTATTCAGTCGCAACGGGACGGAGTTTTTTCTGATAAATTTTGCTCAGGACGATGTACAACAAGGCGGCGACAAACCAGCCGGGCAGTGAAACGAAGAAAATCTGCACGCCTGCGAACTTCACCAACAGCCAGGCGGTTGCCAGGGTTACGAACCAGGCTAGGCCGGCGGCCCAGTTGAAGGTCTTTCCACTCAATTCGGCGTAGTAACTCTGTAAACCAAACTTTCGAATAAGCCAGAAGTCCACAAAGATAACTGCGCCCATCGGCATGAGAACCAGACCATAAAGGGCAACAAAGCCCAGCAGCTTCATTGCGATAGCCGGGAACATGCCGGCGATTGTTGCAATGGCACCGGTTATAAGTGTGACCTTAAAGCGAGACGACTTCGGTGCCAGGGCCTGGAACGCCAGGCCCGCCCGGTAAATGGTGGGATTGGCGGTTGTCCAGCCGGCAATGATAACACACAAGAGACCCACCAGTCCCGCGGCCCGGTATGCCAGCGGACCCGGCAATACATCCGTGTCGGCAGGATTCAGATGCAACTGATAGGCATAGAGGATTGAAGCGCTGATCCAGGCCATAAAGTGTCCCACGTACATCCCCGCGCTGCTTGCGACGGCATACCAGCTCTTGCGGGCGAACCGGAAAACAGACAGGTCGCTCATGCCGATGTGCATGGCCATGTTGCAGAACCACGCGAAGAAGGTGACATGCCAGAAGGTGAATTTTACCTGCCCTTCCTGCGGGGGGCCGCCCTTCCATATTTCGGTCTTGGCCAGGCCCCAGAGGTCACCAACAGAGCTGACCTCGGTGCCGGTTGCGTCGATGAAATGCCGAAGACCCACAAAGCCAAATACCAGAAACACGAGTACCATCCAGGGAGCGGCAACATTGGCGAACTTAGCAACGGTTTGGTAGCCATAGGCGGCAACAATTGCAATGAGCCCACCGACAACAGCGACAGCCACGACCCAGCCGATACTGTTGGGATACAGGTCATTGAGGCCCGGCATGTTGAACTTGAACCAGACTCCGACCGCCGTGGCTGAGACGGTGACCATTGCTCCGGCGAGAAAGCAGAACATCACGCCATTGGCAAGGTTGTAGAGGGTCACGAGCTTTCGGCCGCAGATCTTCTCCAGCTGATAGTAGAGGGTCAAACGCCTGCGCGTGGCGATAGGTGCACAAAGGAACATCCAGCTAAGGACTGCCAGGGCGTTGCCGAGAAGAAGACCTGCAACCAAATCAAAAACGCCAACTCCGGCGGCTACAAACAGCGGCCCGATCATTAACTCAGTTCCGGCACAATGCTCCCCGGCGTACATTCCAATGAAGCTCTTGAAGCCGAGCAGGGCGCTCTTCGGAACCGGTTCGCGTTCAAATTCACTTCCGGTTTGTGTTTGCTGTGACTGCTGTTCTGTACTCATATCGTCTCCCTGACTATTAGCAGTGAATCTGCATACTCTTTACTGGCGCTTGCTGAGAACATCCTTTTCGTATGCTTTGACCTCGTCCAGCCATGCTTGAACTGGTGGGACTTCCATTTTTGTGCAATAGTAATCCCAGACCGCACCAAAGGGAAGCGTTTTCAACTCTTCCAGCATTGTCAGACGCGAGGTGTAATCGCCGTTGATTTCCATTTGGCGCAGCTTGTCTGTCGGCTCCAGCAGCGCTATCAAAAGCGCCTTGAGCATACAGCGTGTTCCAATCACCCACGCCGCCACACGATTAATGCTGGCGTCAAAAAAGTCAAGCCCGATGTGTACCCTTTCAAGGTAATCGCCCCTGACTATCTCTTCACAAATGGCACGCAGCTCGTCCGAGAGAATAACCACGTGGTCGCTGTCCCAGCGGACGCCCCTGCTGACGTGAAGCAGTATCTCATCAAGAAAGGTCAGCACGGATGATATCTTATCGGAAACAACCTCCGTCGGATGAAAATGTCCTGTGTCCAGGCAGAGTAAAATGTTGTTCCGGACTGCATAGCCCAGATAAAATTCGTGCGAGCCGACAACATAGCTTTCCGAGCCGATGCCGAACAGTTTGCTTTCCACCGAATCTAAAAGACACCTGCGGTCTATCGATTCGGCGAATATCTCATCGAGCGATTTTCTAAGTCGCTCCCGAGGCCCCTTCCGGTCCACAGGAATGTCCTTGTACCCGTCCGGAATCCACAAGTTTGTCACGCACGCGCTTCCGAGCTGCCGCCCCATTTGCTCCCCAATCTTTCGGCACGCTATCCCGTGCTCCACCCAGAACCTGCGTATTCCCTCATCTGCACTGGCTAACGTGAAACCGCTTTCGGCCTTCGGATGCGAAAAAAATGTCCCGTTAAAATCCATTCCCAGGCCGTTCGCTTTCGCCCAGTCAATCCACCTCGCAAAATGCTCCGCTCCCAGTTTGTTGCGTTCCACTTTGCCGCCCGTCTCCGCATACATTGCGTGCAGGTTTAGCCGGTGCTTGCCCGGTATCAGACTCATCGCCACCTCCAGATCCGCCCGTAGCTCATCAGCCGTTCTTGCCTTGCCGGGATAGGCGCCCGTGGCCATTATGCCGCCGCCGCTGAGGCCTTCACTGCTTTCAAATCCCCCTACGTCATCTCCCTGCCAGCAGTGCAGCGATATTGCTGTCTTGCTCAGCCTTTCCATCGCCTTGTCGGTATCAACGCCAAGCTCGGCGTACCGCTGCCGCGCCAACTCGTAGGTTTTCTCAACGCTTTCCGGATTATTCATCTTACTTTAATTCCCTTCTCTTCATATCTTGTATTCCGCTTCACAAGATATATTTCACACTTCACGATACGCTTCCAGAAGTTTCCCTTCCGCTTTCTTCGTCCACAACCCGTTACTTAGGTACTCAGCAACTTCCGGCATCTTAACGTTGAGCTCTTCCAGCCGGACCAGCCCCAGACCGCGGCAACGCGGATAAACGATAATTTTGCCTGCTATCGACCGATTTTCAACCGCCCGAATCCCCTCAGCCGCGCCCTCAAGCCCACAAATAGCCGCAACGCTGACATTGGTATCAAGCTTGCCGGATTCCGCTTTTTCCAACATTCGTTTCATATCATCCAAAGTGGAGCCGCTGGTTCCTATGAAATATAATCGTTTCTCTATGTAAGTATCAAGGTCAATCTCTCCTGTAACAGTCGCAGGAATGCCCGCAAAGATGTTTATGATGCCACGCTCAGCGGCGCTGTGCACCGAACCAGCAACCAGGTCAGGTACCGGCACCATCAAAACCGTATAGTCGAAAGACTCCACAATTTCCCCCTTAGTCGGATTATAGGTCTCATACTTAACACCATTCTTCTTAGCTAAAGGTGCAGCGATTCTTGTCAGCGTGGCTAATCTGTTGTCATCCAAATCTCCTGCAAAAACGCTGATACCTTCGATGTCCTGGCAGATATTTCGTATCACGTGCATCATACCCATCGGGCCGCCAGCCCCGATAATGTTAATCTTATCACCGGGCCGAATTTCGTCGGCCTCGGGAATTACTTCCATTGACTCAGCCGGGTCCCAACCTGTGGTGCCCACGTAACGAGTCCCGCCATAATGAACTCGGCCCACCATAGTAACAACGTCTCTGCCGAATTTACCCCCGCAAAGAACGATATTGAGAAGACCTCCTGAAGCAACCTTTGCAAACAATGTTTCAACAACCTTAGCATCAGAGCCAAAATAGATTACATCGTCATAACCGGCATCAACAAGCGCCGATAGGGTGGCAGCCTCAAGCGCAGCTTGGGGATGGCTTTTCCCATATCCACCATCCAACCGAACCGTCAACGCTTTCAGTTCTGCTGGAATTGGAAACTGAGACAGCCAGGCTATTCGTTTCGGCTTGCCATAGCGATTAAACAAATTTCCAAAAACATCTTCGCTCACCTCCACATCGGCAACGACAAGCATCTGTCCATCTGCTTTCAAACTCGTGCGTTCCCTGGATGCATAAGCATCTTCAACGCACGCCCATGGCTCCACCAGAGCTATTGCAGAGCCGGAGAGCTTCTCTGAAACCGGTATCAGCATTGACTCGCCTTCCGGCGTCGTAATGACCCTTTCATCCATCAGCACGTATTCCTGAAGGGCCCCTTCAAAGTTATAACCGAAGGCCCCATTAGAGCTGGCAGTGTGCAGCCAACGGTAATCGGTTTGAACAAGATAACGCTCGCCTTCCTTAAAGTCCTCCACGCCGGCCCCAACCGCTTCAATTCTCACCACCGTTTCGTGACCGGGCACAGCTGGCCTCTCGCCGGGGACATAGCTGGGTATCTCTTTAAGTATTTCAGGGTCAATGCCGGAAACTATTTCGCTCTTGCGAACATGGCTGGAAAATTGCTTCAGCAATTTAAGGTCGGAAAAACAAAGCCCGACTACTTCCACTCTGCAAAGAATCTGGTGCCGACCGGGCCTGAAAACCTCTTTGGATTTATTCAAAACAAGCTTATCCGGCCCAACCAACTGCACAGCATATTGGGTTTCCGGGATGTTTGCCATAAGCTTTGCTTCCCTCATCGTCGGCCACCGACTTTATCCAGTATTTCTTCAGGACCGACCGCCTCGTCTAATCCGCTAAGTTCATCTTCTTGTTTTGGCTCGAGCCGGGTCCCAAGCGCCTGGAAGAATTCATTTTTCTCCGCAACGCTTTTGAAATTCTTCTTCGCCCAATTGCTCGTATATCCCAGCTTGCATTTTTGTTGGAGCACCGAATGGGCATAAACGATATGCGCGCCTTTTAAGAATATAGGAGCTAACGGCGAAAGTTCCTCGCTATCGAAGTTGTCCACAAATTTTTGCCCCGGACTGTTCATTTCCGTCCCCATCACGACAGGCAGATACAGCTTTTCAGCTAATTCCATCACCTGGTAGAGATTATCTATTTTTTCGCCTTTAACGCCCGACGTGTAGTTGCGGTCCGGGATAACGTTGATGGCCGCTGCACCCGTGCTCATAGCTACTTTCAGAAGCTCTTCGATGGCCTTTTCACCCTCGCTCGTCCCGTCCAGCCAGGTTAAAGTTGGAATTGCCCCGGCCGCTAAAGCGAACCGATTGGTATCAGCCATCAATGGAAACTGGCCTTTATCGGGCACGACGTACCCGACGCCGCCGCGCTTCATAGTCTTCGCTCGAATCGTATTCAGCAGTTCTCTGCCTTCCGGCAGCTCCAATGATTCGGCCTCCACGCCTAACTTCTCAGACCAGAACTCAGCAAGCGAATCTGTCTCACCGAAGATTTCTCTGGCCTTGCGCGCGTATGCAAGACAAATATGACGCTCGGTCGGGTTACCTGATGGCGTCAGAACGAGCACGTCCCGCTCATAATCCAATTCCGCCGGCCGGAGATGCTTATTTACCCGTTCCATCAAATCCCGGTTCCTTTGCTGGGCCATTTTGCGAAGACTAAGCAAAAACTCTTCTTGCTCACCTTCCAACCTCGCTCTCGGAAATCCTACCCCCATATGGTATGTGATACCCGGCTCACCGGGCGAAGTCATCACTCTGTCTGAAAATTCCGGCACAAATACCCGCGACTCCAGACCGCCGCATCCCTTTAGGCCGAGCTTTTGCGCCGCCTCAAGGAATTCTTCCAGAGCGTCCAGAACGTCAAAATCCACCACTCCCGCAACAGCCAGCCCGCGCTTCCGCGCCAGCCACGCAAATTTGCTCGGAGAATAGCCGTACGAATTATAAGAAAAAAAGGTATGACAATGCAGGTTGACATCCGTGCCGGCTTCAGGCAGCTCGATTTCGCCCGCCTCGACCTTCTCACATAGGGCCGCTAAGGCCTTCTTTCTTTCAGCCGAATCGAAACTATCCAGCTTGCGTTCAAGCTCTTCAATCAAAGCCATTTCTTCTTTTGCTATTCTAACACGCTTGTCGTTGTGAGCGGAGCGAAGCAATCTCCTTTTCAATTTCTAAATTCTTAATTCTCAATTCTTAATTTTCTCGTATTCTTCTTCCCAGAGTTCACTATCTTGCGGCTGATATTCTTTAAGCTCATACGAATTGCGGACAATCTCCCTCGCCTCGCCTAACGTTTTTATCTGCCCTGTCGCCTTGGCCTGCATCAAAATATTGCCGCTCGCCGTCGCCTCAATCGGCCCGGTGATTACCTTTTTCCCCGTCGCATTAGCCGTGAACTGACAGAGCAGTTCATTTTGTATCCCGCCGCCGACAATATGCAGTACCTCAATCGACTGTCCCGCAATATCTTCGATAGCTTCCGTCATATAGCGATACTTAAACGCCAGACTTTCCAATATCGCTCTTATCATTTGTCCCTTGTCGTCGATTGCCTCTTGGCCTGTGTCAGTGAGATAATCATTTATTCGTTTCGGCATATCGCCCGGCGAAAGAAAGCCGCTGCAATCAGGATTAATTTGACGGGCAAACGGTTCGGCTTGTTGAGCCAGCTCGGCCATCTCCGCATAGGACAGCTCAACGCCCTCTCTCTGCCATTGTCTTTTGCATTCCTGAGTTAGCCATAATCCCATTATGTTCTTCAAGAGCCGAATTGTATTTTCAACTCCCCCCTCGTTTGTAAACTCATATTCAAAGCTCTTTCTGTTAATAATTGCCTCAGGCACTTCGACCCCTATAAGACTCCAGGTCCCCGACGAAATATACGCCCAGTTACCCTCCCCGGCCGGCACGGCGACAACCGCTGAGGCCGTGTCGTGCGAGCTAATCGCAATAATCGGAATAGGCCCGCACCGAAGTTCATTTCCAATCTTCGCGCTCAACTGCCCCACAACTGTCCCCGGCTCGACAATTCTTGGCATAATCTCAATCGGCAAAGAAAGTTTATCGAAAATCTCACTCGACCATTGGCCCGTTCTCATATCCATTAATTGTGACGTGCTTGCAAGACTGTATTCGCCGTAAATCTTACCGCACAAATGGTATGAGAACAAATCAGCGATAAAAATCAGGGTCGTCGCCTTGGCCAGCGCAGCCGAGCTGCCTGAACGCATCGCAAGAAGTTGATAGACCGAGTTTAGCTGCATAAACTGCAGGCCCGTGTTTTCGTAAATTTCGCGTTTGCCCATCAGCTCGAACGCCTTTTCCATCATCCCGTTAGTTCGCCTGTCGCGATAATGATAAGGATTTTCAACCAGTTTCCCATCGGCGTCCAGCAGCCCGAAGTCAACGCCCCAGCTATCGATGCCGATACCCCAGACTTGAGTCCCCGCCGCTTTTGCTGCCTTGCTTATCCCCGTTTTAACTTCGTAAAGCAGTTTGTCAAAATCCCAGCGCAGCGAGCCGGCCTCTTTAATCGGGCCGTTGCTGAAACGATGGATTTCTTCGAGAGCAAGTTTATCATCCGAGACCGAGCCAAGCATCACTCGCCCGCTCTCGGCACCGAGGTCAACCGCGATATATTTTTTCACTTCCGCCATCGCCAAT
>CAZWKM010000041.1:0-3250 GCA_964634165.1 uncultured Pirellulales bacterium
AAGAAAGGTGAAAAAATTGTCGAAATGAACAATGCGGCTGTCGATGGCGCCCTTGAGAGAATTTATGAAGTTGAAGTTCCTGACAAGGTGACCAGTAAGATAAAGATGCGGCCGCCGGTTCCGGAAGATGCTCCTGATTTTGTCAAAGAGGTTACCGCAGAACTTATAGCGCTTCGTGGAGACAAACTGCCTGTGAGCAAGATGCCGGTCGACGGTAAATTTCCAACCGGCACCACCCAATATGAAAAGCGCAACATTGCCGTAGATATACCGGCGTGGGAGCCGGATATCTGTATCCAATGCGGCAGATGCTCTTTGCTTTGTCCCCACGCCGCTATAAGGATAAAGGCGTACGACGCCGAGCAGCTTAAAAATGCTCCCGCGACATTCAAAAGCGCCGATGCAAAAGGCAAGGACTTTGCCGGTATGAAATTTACCGTTCAGGTAGCTCCGGAAGACTGCACCGGCTGCGGGGCTTGTGTTATTAGTTGCCCGGCGGAGGAAAAGGACGAGAACAAAAAGCCGACAGGCCGAAAGGCAATCAATATGGTGCCGCAGGAACCGATTCGCAGGCCCGAACGCGAGAACTATGAGTACTTTTTGTCGATTCCAAATACAGACCCGAAACGATTCCGCGCCGATACCGTCAAGGGCAGTCAGTTAATTCAGCCCCTGTTTGAATATTCCGGTGCCTGTGCCGGATGTGGGGAAACACCTTATGTCAAATTGCTGTCGCAGCTCTTTGGGGACAGGGCTATGATTGGCAACGCAACGGGCTGCTCATCGATTTATGGCGGCAATCTGCCGACAACACCTTACAGAAAGAGGCCGGACGGCAGGGGGCCGACATGGAGTAATAGTCTGTTCGAGGACACCGCTGAGTTTGCAATGGGTATGCGGCTGACGGTTGATAAATTCAAAGAACGTGCTCTTGACCTGTTGGATAAAGTGGTAGCTGAAGGCTGTGTCGATGCCGCGCTGGCCGAAGAAATCCGAACGGCTACGTTGGCCGACGAGCCGGCACAAGCTACTATTGAACAGCAGAGGGCCCGGGTAGATAAACTCAAAGAGCAATGTAAGAAAAGCGACTGTGCGAATTGCAAGCAGCTATTGGATGTTGCAGATTATCTTGTTCGCAAATCCGTTTGGGCCCTTGGTGGTGATGGATGGGCTTACGATATCGGATACGGCGGGCTGGACCACGTCTTGGCCGGCGGGGCTAACGTTAATGTGCTTGTTTTAGATACGGAGGTATATTCCAATACCGGCGGGCAGATGTCGAAGTCTACACCCAGGGCGGCAGTGGCCAAATTTGCCGCAGGGGGAAAACTAAGTCCTAAAAAAGACCTCGGGCTTCTGGCTATGACTTACGGGAATATTTATGTTGCCAAAGTGGCTGTGGGTGCAAATGCCAATCAGACGGTAAGGGCATTTGTCGAGGCTGAAGCATACCCAGGGCCTTCGCTTATAATTGCCTATTCGCACTGTATCGCTCACGGCTACAACCTGGTCAACGGTTACGAGCATCAGAAACAGGCAGTCAACAGCGGTCACTGGCCTTTGTACAGGTTCGACCCGCAACTTAAGGAAAAGGGCAAAAACCCGCTGCAGCTTGATTCGAAAGCTCCTACGCTTGATTTCGAAGAATACGCTTACAGCGAGAATCGTTACCGTACGCTAAAGCAATCGAAGCCGAAGGTGGCGGCGGAACTGCTCGAACTTGCCAGGAGCGATGCAGTCCAAAGGTATGCTTTGATGGAGCAGCTTGCAAAATTGAAATGTGATTGATTTTATAGTCGGGAGTTGATAAACTATGAACCATAAACTACAAGCTATTGATATGCAAGGGAATAAAATGATTAATCGATTCTCAAATATAATGTGTTGGCTGGTTCTTGCAGCGGTTTTCGTTGTCGTGGGCTGTGAGCAGGGACACAAGGAAGAGGCGTCCCGTCCAAGGGCCGGGTTGACTGACCCTAACTTCGTTATGCCTGAATATGTGTCTCGGGCGATTGAAGCGACCGGGGGACGCCAAGCCTGGAGAAATAAGAAAAAGCTGGAGCTTGATTGCGTGGTTACTCTTTATAAGCCGGACGGCAGCTTTTACCTGACTGAGCAGCATCACGAGATTTATTCCGTCCAGGGGCCGGACTTTCAGCCGCTGTTGAATTCCGTTCGGATTTCGGCCCTGGAGCCGCAAGGCAAAGTTGTTTGCCAATCGTCACCGGATAAGCTTGGCGTAATTGAAGGGGACTATCGACTTTATTCTTTGCCAATCGGGTTAAGAGCACGTTTCTTTGCAGAGATGATACTCGATATAACAGCGACACCTGTACGTCTTTTAGATAAGTCGGTTGAGTTTAGCAGAGCGTCCGAGGTGGTCAAAATGGAGGGACTATGGTATCACCCGATTAAGCGAATTAGCCGTAATGTTGGGCTTGCTAAGCCATATTCTAAATTGGTTTTCTATCAGAATAGGGACAGCTCTCGTATTGATATGCTCTGGTTCGCCGATGTTGACGAGGGAAACTTCTTTGCGGTCCGCGGCTATGATTATAAAGAGGTTGAAAAGGGGAGCATTTTAGTTCCTACGAAGATAGAGATATTTAGATCTGATGCCAACAGTGTTTTGCTGGAGCGGCTCGTTAAAATAGACTATTACCGGCCAAGAGACACGCAGTAGTCGCGGAAGGCGGGGCCTGCTGTCCGCTAAAGAAGGCCGATATCGATATCAGGCGGATGCAAGGGAATAAAAGATAAGCACGAAATTCGGGTTTCGGATTTATACGTATCACGTCGTACGATTCACGGTTTTTGCCGGCGTTTGTAAATTTTTTTTCAATCCGTCCAGGGGCCGCTCGTCAGGGCTCCCAAGGAGGACTTTCAGCTTCTCATATCAAATAAGGCGGGCTTTTTAACCCGTAGTAAGGGCGGTTCGCGAACCGCCCCTACCTAACGTTACCTGTCCTGGTATCGTGATGATTATCGGGCTTGTCCGTATGTCCTATGGACTCCGCCGCAAAGCGTCCCTCGGCGGACTTACGGAGGACTCCCAAGGAGAACGCAGGCCGATAGCTCACACCCCGTTAGAAAGGGTACTATTATGAGACCAGACGGCGGGTAGCTTACTTCTAACGGGGTGAACAAATCCCCCATTTTAAGCGTATGCTACATTATTGATTCTTCCCCATAACAATTGTCCCGCACCAAAACGGCGTGAGCCGAAGCTCTTTTGGTGCTGGACACGCCT
>CAZWKM010000041.1:3350-7442 GCA_964634165.1 uncultured Pirellulales bacterium
ACGAATATCGGTGTCTTTTGGGAGTCTTAGCGATATGAAAATGGCAAAAGAATTAAACGCAGAGAACGCAGAGAAAAAACTAAAATTAAAAAAACTCAGCGGGCTCTCCGTAAGGAGTCCCAAGGACCGCAAACTCGGCGGTAAAAAATGCTCGTTTCTCATTTTTTGCCTTCTCTTATCCGGCTGCGGCAACAAGTTTTTTGCCCCGCACGAAGTAGGCAGGTTCCGTCCTGTACCGGCGGTCAATGTGATATTGGATTCGCTGGGTGTGGCAGAGGAGGCACCGTCGGCCTGGGAAGGAGCGGAAGACCCCAGGCCGATGGATGTCATGGCATACGAGACTGATTATGTGTTTCGTTCCGGAGATATTGTCAAGATATCCATTTTTGAGCTGCTTACAGAGGGGGCTATGTTTGCAAACGATTATATTGTTATCGAGACCGGCAGGATATCCATACCGGAAGTTGGGGTAGTTGATGCGGCGGGGCTGACTGAATCGCAACTTGAAGAGGAGATAAGGCAAATCCTTGAGCCGAGCATATTAAGGGAGCCGTTGGTTACCGTAACCTTGATGAACTCACAACAACGCACGTTTTCAATATCGGGTAACGGTGTGCCGGCTCCGGGCAGATACGGAATTCCGCGGTATGATTTCAGGTTGCTCGATGCGCTTGCGACAGCAGGGGGGATAAGCCAATTTAACATACGCTATGTTTATGTTTCGCGCTCTGTTACGGGCAAAGAAGCGATAGCTGTCCTTGGGACTCCTGACGGAGAGCCGATTGAGCCGGAGATTACTAAGCCGGAGTTTCCTGAGCTGGAGGAGCCGAAGGAACGGATTAAACCCGAACAGGAAATGCTGGAGATAATTGCACCACGGGCAAAAGGGCAGCGGCCCCTGCGAAAGCAGGGGTTGGTTATAGCTTCGGCGGAGATGATAACGGATAAGGAACTTGCTGAAGTAGCTTTACCGAAAGGTTTTGAACCGTCAGCCGATGGCGAGCGGAGGGACATCAAAGACGTGCTGGATGTACTGGAATCATCCCTCAAGCCGGCTGGTCAAAAGACGATAGATAAGCCAACAGATGAGCCGGTAGATGAGGAGAAGGAAGGCCGTATCGAATGGATTTTTCGGGACGGTCAATGGGTTCCGGTGCAGGTCGGTCGGCCAAAACCGCCGGGGCCGGTGATTAAAGTCGAGCCGGAGAAACTAACCGAGCCGCTCAAGGAGAAAGTGCCGGCGGATTTCGACTGGGCCCAGATAGGAGCCGGAGGTGTGCAAAGGCGAGTTATAAAGATTCCTGCCGACAGACTCGCCGCAGGTGACCCCAGGTATAATATTGTGATAAGGCCCGGTGATAATATTCAGGTGCCTGTTGATATTATCGGTGAATTCTGTATTATGGGTAATGTCAACTTTCAAGGATATATTCATGTTACAGGCCGGCCAATGACTTTGATGATGGCTATAGCTGCGGCGGGCGGCCTGGGACCTCTGGCTTGGCCACAACGCTGTGAGGTGAGAAGAAGAATCGGAAAGAACAAAGAAGAAATCGTAATGGTGGATTTGGATAAAATCGCACGAGGCGAACAGCCGGATTTCTTTATTAAGCCGAACGATTTGATCAATGTCGGCACACATCCAACCTCCAGGTGGCGTGCGGTTTTGAGAAATGCATTCAGGGCAACTTACGGATTCG
This sequence comes from uncultured Pirellulales bacterium, assembly GCA_964634165.1. Taxonomy (GTDB): domain Bacteria; phylum Planctomycetota; class Phycisphaerae; order Sedimentisphaerales; family Anaerobacaceae; genus JAUVYQ01. The sequence continues at coordinate 5,051 of CAZWKM010000041.1, forward strand.
GGTTTGTTTACGACCGTAATTTTGCGGATAGAGATTACTATACCCGCAGGCCTATACCCAACTGGTTTTAATAGTCTTGAATTTTGAGTTTTAACTGAACACTCAAAACTAATTGGTTATGGTGGACAAAGAATCGATTATTGACAAAGGATTATTAAAATCAGGAAATAAGCAAGCATCAATTGAAAATAATCAATCGTCAGGTGCGGCTCGGAGTTTCCATTTTGCAGGTTCCCCTCGGACAAGCTGGCGTGAGCTCGGCGTGCATAGTTACGTCAAAATGTTGATAATTGCAGGGCTGTTCTATCACCTTTTCCACAATGAAATTGGTCGTATTGTGCGTAAATGGGTCAATGACCCAAGTTGGTCGCATGGTTTTCTAATCCCGCTTTTTAGTTTATATTTTATCAACCAGCATAAAAGGGAGATTCTCAATCTTCAAATCAGGCCAAGTTACTGGGGTTTGTTTTTTGTAATTTGCGGACTGGTGTTTCATCCTCTTAACATAGCCAGCCCATCTGGATACGTGTACCTTCAGCCCATTGGTATGATAGCGATACTTGGTGCGGTCATATTGTTTTTGGGCGGGTGGCGCTTGGTTAAATATACCTGGCTGCCTGTTGCATTTTTGGTCTTTGCTGTTCCATTGCCTCAGAGATACTATTTTGCGTTTACGATGCCGATGCGACTTCTTGCTGCTAAGGTGGCAACTGCCTTGCTGAATATAGTTAGTGGTTTGGAAGCTACGGCAAGCGGCGTGGTAATAGATGTGATTTACAATGCCCAGCGCTTGGAGCCGCTTAACGTGGCTGAGGCCTGCAGCGGGATGCGGCTGCTGATGGCGTTTCTGGCCCTGGGCGTCGCTATGGCGTACCTGCACTACAGACCTGTATGGCAGCGGATTATTTTGTTGGCCAGCACCATACCGATAGCGATATTTTGCAATACCATACGAGTTACGGTTACGGGATTTATTTATGTGCTGATACATCCCAGGTACACTCAGGGTATTTATCACGATATTCTCGGCATAGGAATGCTGCCATTGGCCTTTGCCTTATACGGCTTTCTTGCGTGGTTTATGTCGAATTTGTTTATTGAAGAAACCGGGGTTGTTGATGAGGATATTGTGGTTCGCAGATGTGACCGGTAAAATGAGAAACGTGGACCCGGATATGATGAAACCTTATACAGAGCCGGCCTTTTTGATATGTGCAGTAGTGCTTGCAATAGCCGGGATTGCGATGGAATGGGTGCATGTAGAGAAGCTGCCATTTCCATTAAAAAAAACTTTGGACCTTTTGGACGAAAAAGGCTTAGCTCCTTATAAAGTATTATCAAAGAAAAAAATTAAAAACGAGGAGGAGGTTAAAAGTTTGGGCACGGAAGATTATATCCAATGGATTCTGGAAGATACCGATGCAGCGGTTGACAGTGCCGTTCGTAAATGCTTGTTGTTTATCACCTATTACGAACTGCCTGATAGAGTGCCCCACGTACCGGAAGAATGCTATATGGGCACCGGGCATCAGAGATTGGCATCCGATAGCGTGACATTCGAGATAAAGAAAGGTGGTAGTGAGCGGAAAATTCCGGGAAGACATCTCGTGTTTGAAAGTACAAGGTCCAATTACTGGGGCAGGAGTGAAAAGTTTTCCGCTTTATATCTTATTAAAGTCAACAAGGATTATACAAACAGCAGAGATGGTGCTCGATGGGTTCTCAATAAGAATGTTTTTTCCAAGTATGTATATTTTTGCAAAGTTGAGTGGAATTTTCTTGGGAGCTCCGGAGCAAAAACTTATCCAAAAAAAGTAGAAACGCTGGAAGCAAGTGAAAAGCTCTTAAGCGTAATCTTACCCATTTTGGAAAGAGAACATTGGCCTGATTGGGAAAAGTGAAGCGTATCTCGTGAAGCGAGATACGAAACTGCGTTTGCAGCTGTTGGCCCCGGCGCACCGGGGGAAGGGAAAAATTATGGCAAAGAAGAGATTGAATAAAAAGGTTGCACTTATTGGCTCGGCGGTTCTGATAGTTCTGGGGCTGGTTCTCATTGGCTACTTAATTCCGAAATTCGCAGTGGTTCTCGGACTCATAGGACCGGAAACGTTTATCGAAGACGGTGATGCGGCAATAAAGGCAGCCCATGAGGCGACAGATGAACAGACAAAAGCAGAAGAATACAAGAAGGCCGAAGACAATTATCGTAGGGCGCATGGGCTGGCAAGGGACGATTCACTCAGGATAAAGATGCTTTTCAAACTTGTGGATATGTATATCGAAACCGACCAATGGCGCAATGTGCCGGGGTGCTGGAACCAAATAATCAGCATAGACCCGAAGAACGTTAAGGCTCGATTTGGACGGTTGAAGTACTTTTACATAATGGCTG
>CAZWKM010000041.1:7542-9894 GCA_964634165.1 uncultured Pirellulales bacterium
CCGAAGAACGTTAAGGCTCGATTTGGACGGTTGAAGTACTTTTACATAATGGCTGATAGCGGTGTAAGCCAAGTTTGGCAGGAGGTGTGCGACAAAGCGTCAGAATTCATAGGCGTAGTAGACAATACTGATATGTTTATGGAAAACATTGCCAAATTTAAAATACTTGGAATGCCGGAGGTAGAAGATGGCGAACAGCGCTTGGGGCCACATCTGTATTTAATTAGAGGCCGAGCCAATCTTGAGTTGGCCCGGATGGGAGCAGTAACCGACCCCGATGAATTGCTTGATGAGGCAACTGCTGATTTGGAAAAGGTTCGGGAACTTGAACCACGCAATCCGCAGGCCTATTTGTATTCAGCACAAGTTGTCAAAACAAAAGGGGAGATTTTAGCTTTAAGAGGTGATTTTGAACAAAGAGACAAAGCTGCAGAGCAAGCCAAAGAAATTTTAAAGCAAGCTGTTGAGGTTGCAGACGCTGACCCGAGGGCACACATTAATCTTCTAACAGAAAAGCTTGACCAAAGTAGTGTCGGAACGCAGCCACGGGAGCAAATTCGATTGCTCGAACCTGAATACCTCTTGCTTGCTGAGAAATTTCCTTCCAGTGCGGAGGCATTTTCGGCATTAGCCGAGTTCTACCGGCGCTTAGGCCACAAAAGTTTTGATAAGGCCGTAGAGGCGGCTGAAAAGGCAATTGAATTGGACAGGCTAAATGTGACTTATGCAAGAAGTGCGGCCGATTTGCACTATCGCAACTTTGCTATTTATGGGCAAAAGCAGGAAATCCATAAAGCAATAGAAGTGGCCGAGCACGCCCTTACATTGCCGGATGCACAAGAGGTAAGCGGCCCAAGAAGTCGGGCAAATCGATGGAATAGAATCTTATTGTATACTTTCCTTGCAGAGTGCTATATCGAGCAGATACTTGAGCCTTGCGAGGTAAGAACAGAGTCGCAGACCCGGGAATGGATGGCAGATGCCGAGCAGGCGGTGCATGAAATTGAGCAGCTCGTTGGCAGTGGCGAGAATCCGTATGTTATTAAGTGGCAGGGAATGCTTGAACTTGCGAAGGGAAATAGAAATGTTGCCATCAGGAAGCTGTATGCAACTTACGAGCAACTTAAAGCAGCATCTGCGCGAATAGAATTTGAGCGAGTAGATTCCCTACTTTCCTACCGGTTAGCTAAAATTTTCGAGGATACAGCCGAACTTGGGGCAGTAAACGAGTTTTTCGCGACTGCGCTGAGACTTCGTGACAGAAATGCTCCTGACAAAATTGACGAAAGGAAACCCGAAGCCCTTTTGGATTATGTAGTCGTGTTGTTAAAACTGCGGGCCTACGACGTGGCTTTGAGTTTTGTAAACTTTTTTGAGGACAAATATTGGGCCAATGAGAGAAGCCAAACACTTCGCATTAACGTTTTACTTGGCGCAGGGCAATTTGACGAGGCTGAAGCAGAATTGGCCGGGGCTGAGCCGGACGACGCGAATACAATTAAACTCAATCTGGCACTGGTGCAGGCCAAGATTGGGCAGGTTCAAAGGGTTATAGCGCAAAAGAAAATGAAAGAGAGCACGCCCAAAGTTTTTGAGGGCCCGGAGGTGCCGGAAAAAGAGGATGTTGAGCCGGAAGTTTCTGTGCAGGTAATGACAGATGAATTGAAGGGCTACTGGACTGTTTTCGCCGGCCTGGTGGAAAAACTACTCGTAATAGAGCCGAATTCCGTCGGAGAAGCTTCTGTAGCTGCTGTTTGCAATAGTTACACAGCGCAAGGCCAGTTCGAACAGGCCAGGGGTATAGTTAATAGATTTCTGGTGTATTTTCCGGATAGTACAACGGTTCTGTTTTACAAACGCGTACTTGCCGAGCCTGCGCCGGAGAAGATTTCCCAGCAAAGGCGCAGGGAAATAGAGGAGCAGGTTCTATCAGAAATTGACGATACGATTCGCCGGGCTGTGCAGCTTGGTTTATTTTATCACAGGCATAGAGAGCTGGATAAGGCGGCTGACGAATTCGAAAAGGTATTTTCGTCGTCCGTTGCGCGTGATGCGTATCGCGAGAAAAAGAATACGCAGCACGATATACGCGATATGCAATACGAAATTGCTGGGAGCTATCTTTTTGAGATGGCACTTGGGAGGAAAGATTGGAAGTGGGCAGAAGAAATCGTAGAAACGGTACGACGTGAAAATATCGATAGATGCGGCGGCCAATTTTTTGCTGCCCGTCTTGCTGTGGCTAAAGGGGAATATAAAGATGCGCTGGCGAGACTCGAAGAATGTTTGAAGCAAAGGCCGGTCTTTTCCCTCGGCTTTATGTTGAGAAGCAATGTCAATGTTATTCTTGGA
>CAZWKM010000042.1:0-9822 GCA_964634165.1 uncultured Pirellulales bacterium
CTGAAGTTGCGAAACGTGCACAAGCTTTTGGTATGAAAGTTGTTGCATACAGAAAGTCAGGCAGACCTAACGATTATGCAGAAGTAAAATCTTCTCTTGAAGAAGCTGTAAAAGATGCAGATTACATATCCCTGCATATACCGCTTACAGATGAAACACGCGGCATGATCAATAAAGCCGTTATTGAAAAAATGAAAGATAGTGTTATCATTGTGAATACTGCACGTGGGAAATGTGTTGTTGCAGAAGATGTTGTAGAAGCCTTAGAAAGTGGTAAAATAAGAGCTTATGCTACAGATGTTTGGCCTTCTGATCCTCCACCGGCTGATTACCCGATTCCGAAGGCACCGAATGTTGTTATGACACCGCATCTTGGCGCAAGCAGTAAAGAAAATTTGTTAAGAATTGGTGAAGAAGTGGTTGCCATTATTAACGAATATAAAGAAGGAGATAAATTATGAGCAGAAAGTATAACTTTTTTGCCGGCCCGGCGACGCTTCCCCTGCCGGTTCTGGAGCAGATGCGGGATGAATTAGTTGACTACAATGGAATGGGGCTCTCTCTCATTGAAACAAGCCATAGAAGCAAAGAGTATGATCAGGTACATAATGGAGCAATTGCACTTATCAAAGAATTACTTGCTGTACCAGACAACTACAAAATATTATTCCTTGGAGGTGGTGCAACGCTTCAGTTTTCAATGATTCCTCTCAATTTCCTTGGGGAAGGTAAATCTTGTGATTTCACACTTACCGGTTCGTGGGCAAAAAAGGCATATGGTGATTCAAAAACACATGGAACAGTGAATGTAATATTTGATGGAGCTGAATATAATTTTACAAAAGTCCCGGATCCATCTTCCTTGACTATTACCGCTGATGCTGCATATTTACACATTACAAGTAACGAGACAATCCAAGGTATAGAATGGCGTAATTTCCCTGATACGGGTAATGTGCCGTTGATTGCAGATATGTCGAGTGATATTATGAGCCGCCCTCTGCCAATTGAAAAGTTTGGGTTAATCTATGCGGGCGCTCAGAAGAATTTAGGTCCGGCAGGTGCCACATTGGTAATTATTCGCGAAGATCTCCTTGAAAGGTGTCCTGACACATTGACTGCATATCTTAACTATAAGACCCATGTTGATAAGAACTCACTCTACAACACTCCTCCGGTATTTGCCATATATGCTGTTAAGCTTGTTATGGAATGGGTTAAAGGGCAAGGTGCATTAAGTGCTATGACAGAGTCGGCAGAAAAGAGGTCCTCACTGCTTTATAATACTATTGAACAGAGCAATGGGTATTATTCCTGTCCGGTTGATGAGTTAAGCCGTTCAAAGATGAATGTTGTCTTCAGACTTCGAGATGAAAACCTTGAAAAGAAGTTTATTGAAGAGGCTACAAAAGAAGGAATGATTGGGCTCAAAGGTCATAGAAGCGTAGGTGGCTGCCGTGCATCTATGTATAATGCAATGCCTGTTGAAGGAGCTACGACACTTGCCGACTTTATGAAGAAGTTTGCAAAGAATAACTCATAACAATATTTCTTGTGTATTATTAGCGAAACTAAAAGAACAATTTTCTACAATGGGCCCTTAGAACCCGGTGCCGCCGTTAAACTACAATGGGCCCTTAGAAATCGGCGCCGCCGTTGGTCCAAAATTTTTGGTTGAGAGCATCAGCAAGTTTAGCATCAACGATGAATTGTTTCTAATCACTTCATTCAGTATGGCGCGATAGAGGCTCTGACGGGCGACCGCTCCGGCTCGAAAAAAATAGTCGGCATCCTTAAGGCCTGCCGCGATAAAGCGGTTTCTGTTCTCAACCGCATCGAAGGCGTACGGTGCTTTAAGCCAAATGCCACATTTTATTTGTTTCCCAATGTAACAGGGCTGATGGGATTCGAACAATGGTTCGAAGGTTAGTTTTTCAGCTCACGTGTGTGTAGTTAAAATCGGCGAATATTATGGGTGAAAAGATGGGTCAGCTTCAGACGACCGTTTTCCTCGAGCAACATTTGAAGCTTGGGGCGAAGATGGTAGAGTTTGCCGGATGGAACATGCCGCTGCACTATAAACCGGGAATCATACAAGAGCATCTGGTGGTGAGAAGACGGGCAGGTTTGTTTGATGTTTCTCATATGGGCCGATTCGTGTTTCGCGGCAGTGGGGTGCTCGCCTTTCTTCAGCACACCCTTACCAATAACGCAGCGGCGCTGGAGGTTGGCGAGAGCCAGTACACCATCATCCCGAATTCCAACGGCGGGGCGATTGATGACGCCTACCTTTATCGCTTTTTCGAAGATGAATACCTGCTGGTGGTGAACGCAGCCAACCGGCAAAAGGATTGGGAGCATTTTCTGCGGTCCCTGGAGAAGTTCGGGCAGGTGGAAATGCAGGACCGTACGCAAGAGCTGGCAATGTTGAGCCTGCAGGGGCCTTTATCAAAGGGTATTCTGACAAGGATTGTCGATTCGGCACGGCTACCCGAGCCCATAAGAAACTCGCTGAGCACCACGAGCATAGAGGGGGTGGAGGTTCTAATCGGCAGAACCGGATACACGGGCGAACCTCTTTGTTTTGAACTTTTCATCAGGGGCAAGGAGGCGGTGATGATTTGGGATGAGCTAATTGAGCAAGGGGCACAGCCGGTCGGACTGGGGGCAAGGGATACGCTACGGCTTGAGGCGGGACTGCCGTTGTATGGGCACGAGCTGGGGGTTGATGCCGAAGGCAAAGAAATACCGGTTTTTTCCAGTAGGTTTTCCCAATATGCGGTGAGTTTTTCGCCCTTAAAAGGCGACTTTGTGGGCAGGGGGGCGCTGTGGAGGCAATTTGAAGCGTTTAAGAGAATCAAGAAGGGTGATTATTCACTAATCGCGGATCTGCCACGACTGATTATGTCGGTTGCGGTTGCAGGTAAGGGAGTTGCCCGAGCAGGTGACAAGATGTTCGCAGACGATAGTCACGCGGGGTATGTCACCAGCGGGACGATGGTGCCGTATGGGATATGGCAGGGAGAGGCATTGGCGGGTCAATTGAGCGAGGAAAAGGGGATGCGGTCGATATGCCTGGCCCTGTTGGACAGCGAACTTCGTGATGAAGACGAGGCGGAAGTTGAAATCAGAGGGAAGAAGATACAGGCCGTCATCGTCCCATACCATTTAAGGAGCGAAGCGCCTCCCTGGGCGCATCCTATTTTATTGGATGAACTCTACAAAGAACAGATTCCCCTCCGCCGGGACCAGGCCGTTAAGAAGAAAGTGGGATTTCTGCTTAAAAAGGCGATTGAAAATACCATTTGGAGGCAGAAAGAATGCATTAACCTCATCCCTTCGGAGCAAACGGCATCTTCGATGACACGAATGCTTTGTATTATGGACCCTGCGGGCCGGTACGCAGAACACAAGCAGGTGAAAGCTTTTTATGATTTGGATGTTTTCTACTATCAGGGGACAGATTTTATTGCGGAGGTTGAAGAGCTTCTGGAAGGCGAGCTGCGGGATTACCTGGGCTGTACGGAGGTTGAAACGCGTCTGGTCAGCGGTCAAATGGCTAATGCAGCGGTCTTTAGCGCTATGGTGGATTATTTGAATATCGCTGACAGGAAAATTGAACCGAGAAGGATTCGGCGGGTCTTAAACCATCATATTATAAAAGGCGGGCATCTGAGTGCTCAGCCGATGGGGACGTTGCGGGATTTTGTTGCACGGGATCCAAAAACGGAAAGGCCTGCTGTGGTTAATTTTCCTGTCCTGGCTGAGAATCCTTACAAAATTGATGCTGCTGCCTGTCGCAATATCATGGCAGAGTATAAACCCGAGTTAATCATTTTCGGCAAGAGCGTAACGCTGCATCCAGAACCTGTCGCGCAGATACGATCTTTTGTTGACGAGTTGTTACTTGATTGTGTGATTATGTATGACATGGCGCATGTTTTGGGGCTGGTGGGCCCACATTTCCAGGAGCCTTTCAAGGAAGGCGCTGATATCGTTACAGGCTCAACGCACAAGACGTTTTTTGGCACACAAAGGGGTGTGGTGGCATCAAATTATCAGAGAAGCAACATTCGTTGGCCCTTATGGGAAGCGGTTCGCCGCAGGGCATTCCCGGGCAGTGTGAGTAATCATCATCCGGGCACGCTGCTGGGATTGCTGATGGCAGCCTATGAGATGAATTACTTCAAAGACCAATACCAAAAGAGGGTGCTGTCTAATGCCAAAGCACTGGCTCAAGCGTTGAAAGAGAGCGGCTTAGACGTAGCAGGAGACCCGGATGTCGGTTATACCGAAACACATCAAGTAATTTTGAATGTGGGATACGGCAAGGGTCCAGAGGTAGCCAGGCGACTGGAAGATAACAATATTATTATCAATTACCAAGCCGGTCCGGAAGAAGAAGGATTCACTGCATCCGGGTGTCTGCGGATAGGTGTAGCCGAGATGACACGATTCGGGATGGAAGAAAAAGATTTTCAAGAACTGGCTCAATTGATTCGGGACGTCGTTGTCGGAGCAAAGAACGTTAAAGAAGAAGTTGCCGGATTCAGAGCATGTTTTACTGATATGAAATATTGTTTCTCAGGCAAGGAATTTGATGCGGTTATGGAAAAGCTGCACAGAATTATTTAATTTTGTATTTTCTCAGGAGATAAGGATGGTTCCAAAAGAATTAAGGTGTCTTCAAACACATGAATGGGCCAAGCGAGAGGAAGATTCGGGCATTATAACCGTAGGTCTCACCGATTATGCGATTGAGCAGTTGGGCGATATAGTTTTTCTTGAGTTGCCTGCGGTTGGTGCCAAGGTTACTAAAGAGTCTGAATTTTGTACGATAGAATCGGTAAAAGCAGCTTCGGATTTATACGCGCCGGTAAGCGGAGAGATTGTGGAAATCAATGAGAGTCTAACTGAAAATCTGGAATTGTTTAAAGCTGATCCATATGGACAGGCCTGGATCGTCAAGATCAAAGCTGAAGATATAGCCGAATTTGAAAGTTTAATGAATGCCGAAGATTATGAGAAACAACTGAAAGGATAGCCCAGGATGCCTTTTATAGCCAATACCGCGCAGCAGCGTAAACAAATGCTCAGCGAAATCAGTCTTTCTATAAACGATTTGTTTGCTGATATTCCATCAGAGCTGATGCGTGAGAATTTCAATCTGCCCATTCAAGCCAGCGAAATGGAAGTGCTAAAGTATCTTGCCGAACTTGCGGAAAAAAACTCCACGCATCTAACGTGTTTTCTTGGCGGTGGTTTTTATGACCATTTTATCCCGTCGGCGGTCTATTCGATTGTTTCTCGAAGTGAGTTCTATACAGCTTATACACCTTATCAGGCCGAGCTTTCACAAGGCACTTTGCAGGCTATTTATGAATACCAGTCGGTGATTTGCAGGTTGTGTGGTATGGAGGCTGCCAATGCCTCTCTTTATGATGGAGGCACAGCTCTGTATGAAGCGATGATGATGGCCCTTCGCATAACAGGCCGCAATAAGATAATCATTGATGACAGCGTTAATCCTATCTATCGCGTGATGATCCAATCTTACACTCGAAACCTCAACATTGAACTTGGCGAAACCCAATGTACTGCCGGCATGGCAAATCGTAGTGAGATTATGTCCTTGCTTGATGAAGATACCAGCGCGGTCATACTGCAAAATCCGAACTTCTTCGGCTGCATCGATGATTTTAGTGAAATCGCAGAAGCAGCTCACAAAAAAGGTGTTCTGTTGATAGTTTCGTGCTATCCAATTTCACTGGGAATCCTCAAGACACCCGGCGAAATGGGTGCTGACATTGTTACCGGCGAAGGCCAAAGCCTTGGTTTACCCATGTCATTCGGAGGTCCTTATCTGGGCTTCATGGCGACGAAGAAAAAATATGTCCGCAAGATGCCCGGCCGAATCATCGGCAAAACTACAGATACTAAAGGTAGAGAAGGCTATGTGCTGACACTGCAAACACGAGAGCAGCACATCCGCAGAGACAAGGCCACTTCCAATATATGTTCGAACGAAGCCCTATGCGCCCTGACAGCATCGGTATATCTGTCACTGCTTGGCAAAGAAGGACTAAAAGAAACTGCTCAACTATGCGCTGATAAAGCATCCTATGCTTATCAACGCCTTACTTCAATACCGGCTATTAAACCGCGTTTTAAGGGAAGATGGTTTTTCAATGAATTTGTAATCGATATTCCAACGGATGCCGCTGATGTGATAGGATCTCTTATTGAAAAGGGCTTTGCTGCGGGATTCCCACTGAGCAGGTATTACAAAAACATGGAAAACTCTATGCTTATAGCCGTTACCGAAAAAAGAACAAAACAGGAAATTGATATGCTCGCAGAAGCACTGGAGGCCGTCCTATGAAATTGATTTTTGAAAAAAGCATTCCCGGCCGAAGAGGCGTTCTACCTGCAAAAAGCGATGTTCCGACGACTATTGATATAAAGAATGAATTATTGCGCCAAAACGATGCAGAGCTTAGCGAGCTTAGTGAGCTTGATGTGGTCAGGCATTTCACAGAGCTTTCCCGCAGAAATTTCGGTGTTGATACCAACTTCTATCCGCTCGGTTCATGTACGATGAAATACAATCCTAAAGTCGCTGAGAGAATAGCAGGTTTCCCCGGTTTTGCCGATCTGCATCCATTGATGCCGCAATTGCGTATGGGCGGAATGCTTACTCAAGGTGCGTTAAAGGTTCTTTACGAAATGGATATGCTCCTTCGTGAAATTACGGGGATGGCTGGTTTTACCATGCAGCCGTTAGCAGGAGCACACGGTGAACTGACCGGAATAATGATCATTGCCGCCTATCATCGTGATAAGGGCAATAAGAAAACGACAGTTCTGATACCCGACAGTGCCCACGGAACGAACCCTGCCTCTGCCGCAATAGCCGGCTATAAAGTCGTCTCAGTACCGAGCAATAAAAACGGTGTTATGGATCTGGACGCATTGAAGAGTATGATTAATGACCAAACCGCAGGGCTGATGCTCACCTGTCCGAACACACTGGGTATATTTAATTCTCACATCAAAGAGATATGTGACATTATACATAGTGTCGACGGCCTGGCATATTACGATGGCGCTAATCTAAATGCTATCATCGGCAAGGCCTGCCCAGCCGATTTTGGTTTTGATATAGTTCATTTAAACCTCCATAAGACTTTTGCTACACCGCATGGCGGCGGTGGTCCCGGAGCTGGTCCCGTTGGTGTCACCGATAAGCTTCTCGATTATCTACCGGTTTCAATAGTAGTAAAAAGAAATGATGGCACGTATGCTTTGGAGTATGACAGGCCAAAATCAATCGGTTACATCGCTCCTTTCTATGGCAATTTTGGGGTCATATTGCGAGCCTATGTTTATATCCTGATGCTCGGCAAGGAAGGATTAAAACGTATTGCTGAAAATGCGGTGCTTAATGCCAACTATATCAGGGTCAAATTGCAGAAATATTATGATTTGCCATATCCTGGACTTTGCAAACATGAATGTGTCTTCAGTGCTTCACGCCAGGCAAAAAAAGACGTCCATGCAATTGATATTGCCAAGAGCCTGATTGACGCCGGCTTTCACCCCCCCACCGTTTATTTCCCGACTATTGTCCCTGAAGCACTAATGATAGAACCTACCGAAACTGAAAGCAAGGAGACTCTCGACGGATTTATTGACACAATGATAACAATTGCTAAGACTGCTGAAAGCCAGCCGGAAAAGTTAAAGTCTTCACCTAACACCACACCTGTTAGCAGACTTGACGAAGCCTCAGCTGCAAGAAATCTTGATATTGCAAGTTTATAGCTGACAAACCTTAACTCAACTGGAGCTGCACAAACTTGTTATGACAGAGTTTGAGTGTATGTTAACTTTCTAACTTATAACTCATTGGGAATAACTCTACTTTTTGTCTCGTTGCTTTGTCGCCAAAATGTCTCTAAGGCATGCTGATTTTGATACGTCGAGCAAAAATGCCGCAGGGTACATTTATTCATCCGATCCAGCAGTCTTCCGAATTAAGCCTTGCCAAATCATACATTTATGCTATCCTCCGGGCTTCATGGATGCAAAGTTGAACTTGTAGGATGGTTATGCCCACGCAAATGCCTTCTGATCAACCAGCCAAATGGCTCGGCCTACCAGTGATTGCCACGATTGTCCGGATCTTATGCCGTGAGCTAACTCTCCGGAACGAGCACCTTCGCTTGGAAAACAAGATCCTCAAGTCCAAGATCGCAGGTCGTATCTGTTTCACCGATGATGAAAGAAGATCGTTGGTCAACGCGGCTTTGGCCATGGGCCGCAAGCTCATGGAGTCCGTTGTCAACATAGTCAAACCTGCAACGATTCTGGCTTGGCAACGGCGTTTGGAAAAGGAAAAGTGGGATTATTCAGAGAAAAGGAAGCGTAGACCGGGCAGGCCAAAGACCCCTGCGAGTGTGGAAGCCCTGATTTGTCAATTGGCCCGAGAAAATATCTGAGGCTACAAGAAAATCCAGGGTGAACTCAAGAAGCTGGGCATTGAGATCTCCAAAACCACTGTGGCCAATATCCTTCGACGAAACGGTTTGCCTCCATCGCCTGATCGCAAAGGATTGACTTGGCGGGAGTTCCTTTCTCGACATGCGGAGGTCTTTCTCTGCGCAGATCTGCTCACGAAGGAGATATGGACTTTCAAAGGTCTGCAGCAAGCGTTCGTATTCTTCGTTCTGCATCTGCACACGCGTCGGATCTTGCTTGCCCGAGCGACATTCTCACCGAATGGTCGATGGCTGAAACAACAAGCCCGTCATGTGCTGTGGGAATGCGATGAATACGGCGCTGAGCCTCGGTTCTTCCTCCATGACAATGACCGGTGTTATTCAGAAGGTTTTGATGGCTTGCTGAAAAGCGCAGGACTCAAGCCTGTCAAAACTCCGTATCAAGCTCCCAACGCCAATGCCGTTGCTGAGCGTTGGATTCGAAGTCTGCGTGAAGAATGCCTGAACCATCTGATTATCTTCGGGTTAGATAGACTCCAGTACGTACTCGATAAATGCAAAGACTTTTTCAACCAACACAGGCCACATCAGGATATTGGAAATTGTATCCCGGAACAGTTCGGTCAACAGACGGGTGGCAAGGCACAGAATGTTGATAGTAACTCTGTATATCCGGGTGATATACGCTGTCACGAATTTCTGGGTGGATTACTGAAATCTTATGTTCGAAGAGCGGCATGAGTAAAGCTGCTCCAAGAAAGCATGGCTCCAACTCGCAAGAAAGGTCGTGGGAATGGTTTGTGCTCGCCTGGGAGATAGTATAATTTGGAACTGAGAACCGACACAGGGTGGTTTTGTTGTCATCTGTTCAAAACATCCTCTCAGGTCATCTGCTTTGAAAGCGTTTGCACTCGCTGTCTATTTGCTACGACTGTACCCAGATATGAGTTTTTGTGCCCTGCGGGCACTTTTTCTTGATGGCATTTGAAAACCCTTTCTGATTTCTAATAACCTAAGATCATTTCCAGGCGACTGCCTGCGCCGCATCTTCCGGCCGAGGACACATCGATGATGGCCTGAATGTCCGGTCAACGCTTTTTGATATTCTTCACATCCAAAACGTAAACGCTTCTTCCATGGGTACCGATGACCAACTCATATTCCCTCGGATGGACCACAAGGTCGTGCACGGGGGTTGTTGGTAGATTATTGCACAGCGAGAACCACGTCTTTCCTCTGTCAAGGGTCATATAGACCCCCAGATCTGTGCCAACATAGAGAATGTCTTTGTCTCTGGGGTCTTCCCCTATGACGTTTATCG
>CAZWKM010000043.1:0-9806 GCA_964634165.1 uncultured Pirellulales bacterium
CCGTAATAATATATTCGCAAGCGGTTTTTTTCCATGCGATCGAACGTGAAAAAGATGATTGCTGCTGTTATGGCAAGTAAGGCCGACCATCGAATAACAAACGGCATTTTACTTCCCTGGTCTTTAACGACTAACCGGGTGGAGGACGAATGTCTGCTTTTGCCGCCGCGACTGCTTTTGCCGACCTTTGCGGTCCCCCTCTGCAGCCGCGGTAAAAAGGTCATTACCATTGCTATCAAACCAAAAACCAGGTAAGAATAGATCGTGACGTTCGCTATTATGGGGTCATCGAGCGATTGCTCTTCCGGAAAGATTAACCAAAGCTTGCTCAGATTGCTGTCGAGCAAATAATTGGCAAGCACATAGGCTGCCGCCAAAGCCGACACAAGGCACCACAGGCTGCTATAGAATCTGCGCTGCCGAATTTCGTACAGGCAGCAAAACCAGGCAAAAAGCAAACCACCGGTACCGGCCCCGCAATAAAGTAAAACAGATAACAGCAAAAAACCCGTCCACCGCATCCAGGCACGGCGAAGCGGCATCTTGATATAAACCAGCGCAAACAGCACCGCCAGCAATATCTTGATGCTTCCTTCCAGACAGTGAATGTATTGATTATAGGCCAGCAGCAATCCGACAGCGGGGACAAAACGCAGCAGGTGAACGCACCGGCCGGTATAGTTTTTCACAAACGGTCCAGCAGCCATGTAAAAAAGCCATCCAATCAGGGTAATGACCAGCGCCCCTGCCCAGGAATAGTAATAGAACTGGCTCAAAAATGCTGACAGGCATTCAACAAAACCGCTTGGGCGGACCAGAAAGCTCTTGATAAAAGAGACGTCCACGAAAAAAACTGGAAACTTCAGCTTAAAGATATGACCGTGATAAATAAGTGTCGGCTCAACACATAAGTAAACATAAAGATAATACAAACCGAAAAAAACAGCGGTACGGCCCGGCAAAAAAATACTCTGCCGTATATATTTGCACTGAATAGGCTCTATTACCTTCATTCATCGCTCCGGTAAACTTTGTTGTTACTGGCGCCAGCAATACTGAAGATTAAGCAATTGGGGACGATTGTACAATACCATGAATAATTATTCAACGGCATCTTCACCGATTTTGCAAAAACTGCTGTGTGTTATGTATGCTATTCAATGCTTGTTAGCCACCGGGGCTGGGAACAGCTGCGTCCCAACTCTCGGCCTGGTCCCAAGTGGCCGGCTTCGCCGTTGGGTCGCGAATCACTAACGAGTAGCCGTCGCCGTCGGTCAAGGGATACCACACATCGTCGTACTCAAACCGCAGTATCGCCGCCTCCAGCGGCCAGGCCAGCGTCAGAACGATATCTTCACCGCCGTTGCTCAATTCGAGGGAGTACTCGCCTGCGACGTTGATGCCTGTGCCGTACCTTGACTCGAAAGCGGTCAAGTTACTGACGACCACGGTGTACTCACCGGGGTCAAGCGTCATCGCCGGGAAGGTAAACTCAACGCCGTCGACAAAGCGTACGCCGGTCAGGTCCAGCGTCACATCGCTGACGTTCTGCAGCTCGATGTAATCGTACTCGCTGCCGGCGGGGTCGTGGTACATCAGCTCGGTAATGCGTAAGCCATCCAGCAGCGCCAGAAGGTCATCCAGAGACTCGTCCCACACTGTAACAACGGCATCAAGCTCCAGACCAAAGACAATGTCGCTGCTGGTGTCGCTGCACTGGTGTACCTCAACGGCGATAACATTATCACCCTGTACGAAATAATCCGTGGGGATGGGGGGAAACGGACCCTCGTAGTCAGCATTGCCGATAGTTCGGTTAGCGAAAGTATTGAAGTAAATATCAACTCCTTCCTGCATGCCAATGCGAGGAGAAACCTCCCTGCCATTGATATAGACCACCGCGCCATCGTCGATAATGGTAGAGAACTCAAAGCTGGTCACATCGTTCGGGTCAATGTCGAGGGTGAAGTGCTTCCGGAAGTAGTAAGTGCGGCGGCCGAGCGTCAGCGGCGTGTTCTTGGGTGCCGGCAGAGCGGAACCTTCGACGTACAGTAGTGCGGTGCCGGTCGGCCAGGATGTATCATTGTAGTTAACAGCACGCCACGCCGTGCCCAAATCCGTGTTTGACTGCTCGTAGGACCAGACGTCATCGATAGCAATCAGGTTGGTCACGGTAACAGTAGGACCTGACGGGTTGGCAACATGGGGGGTGGGCAGCTCAAAGAACTCGAAGCCGTCTGCCCCATTGGGTGTACGCCCCTGGGAGGCATCGGTAGTCTGCGGCCCGTAAAGTACTTTGTCGATCTCATTCAGCTCGGCATCGAACAGGCCGATTATTTCGGCGTCGGCAGATAGCTTAAAATCCAAATGACCGGGTGCGTTGGTATCGTCAGCTATGAATACCGCATAACCGTTCGGAGGAGCGAAGCTTAGCGGCCCAAGCCATTGTTTGGCAGGCTGGGTCACAGGATTATCAGTAATATACAGTTCACTTAGATCAACCGGCAGAGCATCAGGATTATACAGCTCGATGAAGTCTTCCTCGAATAGTACCTCTTCGTTGGCGAGCCACTCGTTTATCTTCAGCGTGGCCGGGTCTCCGAGCGGCTGGACAATATTGGCGTACCCGAAAGTGGGCTGGTTGAGTTTCCATCGGCTGCCATAACCGAAGCGGCCGATAGAGAAGTCATTTATTTGCAGGCCGAACTCGACCGAATCGAGTAATCCGCCGCCGTTGGCCGGTTTATCGTAGAGATACAAACCCTCACCTTCGGCGGACAATGCAAATCCCAGATGATTTAGTTCGTGCGTGAGGTCGCCGTACAGTATCATATAGTCGCTGCCGGGCCCCATAGTGGTGCTGGTGACGGTATCGCCGCTGAAGACAAACTTCCTTGGATGACCCGGCTCGTCGGCTAAGCTCATATCGGACAGGTTCAGTTGACCGGGACCGTCGTAATACAGCTCGATTATATCGGGGTCGGCCCCATGCGTATGCGCCAGCACTTCATTGATAACCAGTCGCGAATAAGAGGTGTCCACCGTCCAGGTTCTTGAGGCGGTGGCATCATCCTGGCTTTGCCAGACGCCGGCGGAGTTCTTGCCGATTACGTAAACGATATAAGAATTTCCATTAGCCAGCCCTGTTAGTTCGATGGGCACATCCACCGATAGTTCTGTGCTCCAGGAGCTGTTCGGGTCGTTGAAAGAAAACTTGTAATGTGTGATGTCCGGCCCACCGACGGTGAGTGTGGCACTGGTGTGATAGGTTGTCCCGTCAGGCTCGCCGGATATGGCAGCACCAGCCGGTACGTACGCGCCCATATCGAGACCGCAAGGCCCTGTGCCTGTTCCTGCTGAACCCGGCTTAAGATGAAAGTCACCATTCGGATCAACAAAGACGGCATTTGCGTCGATGTTGCCCTGGCCAAGGTAGTGCCATTCAACCGGAATGATCGAGCGATTGGCGGTCAGGTCCGTAGAGACGGTAAATTTGTCAAATACAAGTGCGGTATTCCAGAAGATGCTGCCATCCACATACGCGCCGCGGCCGTAGTCGGTGGTCGAAGTCGGACGCAAGAAATAGAGGGCCGAGACAGCGACATCCACCACGGTGTTGTTCACAAACGTCATGAACGAGTCGCTCTTGACCTGGGCGACATGGTCCATGTCGTAGAAGACGTTGCGGACCACGACGTACTCGTGGCCGCCGCCGGCGGATATCATGTTGGCATTGCCGGAACCGGTGTTGTACTCGTCCTTGCGGTAGTGCAGGAAGACGTTGCCCTCGATGTGGGCGTCGCCTTCCAGATCGAGCGCGTCGTCGCCGCCGCCGAGGAACAGGTTGCCCAGGATATGGATGACCGGACCGGGTCGTGAGTTGCCGTCGACGTCGATGGCGTCGTTGTGACCGGTGATGGTGCCAAAGACGTTGTTTTCGATGATGAAGTGCCCGGTGGTGGGGGCGGCGCCCCAGATATGTTCGCAAATGTTGTCGCCGGTCGGTGGCTGGCCAAGCTCAAAGATGTTGGTGAAGGTCGAGTTGCGGACGATCAAGGAGGAATCGAACGTGCGGATTCGTCGCCGGTCCGTGTGGTCCAGGGTGACGTGGTCAATCAGCAGGTTAGAGTTTTCCACACCGACCATGCCGTTGTCTGTCCGACCGTATTCAATCACTGCATAGGCGATGCGGTTGTCCTGAACGGTATTGACGAACTGAAGACCGTCCCACGGACTGGACGCACCTGGTGTCTGCGTGAAGCGGATCAATTCGTATTGTCTGCCCTCAGCGACAAGCCGGCCGTTAATCGTCATGCTCGTGCCGGGATCTAAAAATACTGACGCCCCCGGCTCGATTGTCAGTGTGACGTCATTGGGCACGACCACGTCACCCGTGACGTGCCACGGGCCGGAAGCGGCATCAAGTGTTGTATTGCTCGCAAGTGTGCCGGAGAGCTGCGTAACGTCGCCGTCGTCGTACCATATATCGGTATAGCCACGCTCCAGCTCGTTGGCGCTTCCGCCCGGGCCGTCAAATGTCTGTACCGTAACGCGATTGATACCCGGATGTAACGGGATGTCTCCGCCCGTTGTAGCGCCGTAGGCCTCCAGCTCCATGCCCCAGACGATGTCGCTGCTGCCGGAGCTGCACTGGTGAACCTCGACGGCGATGACGTTGTCGCCCTGGCGGAGGTCCGTGGTCGGGATTGGGAACGGGCCTTCTAAGGTTGCGTCCCCCACGACTCGATCAGCGTAATCGCCATATAAGATTGTCCCGGGGTCTATGCCGATGCGGTTAACGTCATTGTCGTTGAGGTAGATGACCGCACCGTCGTCGAGAATAGTGGAAAGCTGAAGCTGCGCCACCTCGTTCGGGTCGCCGTCGAAATAAAATTCTGTCCGGAAGTAGTAAGTGCGGCGGCCGAGCGTCAGTGGTGTGTTCTTGGGCCCCGGCAGGCCGGCGTTTTCGACGTACAGCAGCGCCTTGCCGGTTGGCCACGATGAGTCGTTGTAGTCTGGCGCACGCCACGCGGTGCCCAGGTTGATACCCGATTGCTCGTAGGACCAGACGGTGTCCATCGGCAAAAAGAGGAGCAGCTCGCCGGGCAGACCGGTGCCGGTGGACCAGGTCCCCTCAAAGGGTGAATACGCCGCCGGCACACCATTAGCGAGGATAGACCGCGTACGGATCGCGTCGATCTGGCCGCTGATGTCCACGGATGGAATGATGGTTCGATAGTAGCCGTAAGATTGCGGCAGGCTGGTCTCGATGGTCAACGCCGAGGGGATGAGCGATAGAACATGCTCATTGCGCCGCCTGACGAAGTCCTTCATATTGTCGATGGGTCCGGCCGGGAAAAAACCACCCAGCAGATTGTCCAGGAATGGTTCCATTTGCTCTTCGGAGAAAGTCGTTTCAATGAGGTTCTTCAGGTGGAAGTAATACCGTGGGACAAACTCCGGATGGGTCAGGAACTGTTCAATAGTCGGCAGGCCCGTCGCTCGGAATATCTCGCGGCTCGAACTGCTGCCATTGTAGCCGAATACCTGATCCAAATCGTGGCCTATCAGCACAAAGCGGGGGTCCAGGATACCTCGATACATATAGTAGTCGTCGCCATAGCCGTTGGCCAGCGATGTCTCGTTGTTGTCGAGAAGGGCGTTCAGGGCGAAGTAAAGCGTCCACATTTCCAGATTGACTACGCGTCTGACCTCGCCCACGTAGATATGGTCCGGTGTCTGGGACATGATATAGCATAGCTCGATAAGGTCGGACCAGTCGTCCTCGGCCTTGTTTGTATGCTTAAAATAGCTGTTGCGGTATGAGTCAGGGTCCGGCCCGCGGTAGAGCAGATCGGCAGGCTGCGGATCAGGAGGTTCATCGCGAATACCCTTATAGGCGTTGCCATCCTCATCGTCGGGGAAATGATTGTCGGCAAAATCGGAATCGATCACCTCCAAGTGGACATAGGAGCCGTACATCACGCTTCCCGACTCGGCTAAATTCCGGCCGTTCACGCGCAGTTGTACAGTAGTGGTGTTCGGCTGCGGGAGACCAGAAAGTTGAAAGATCGCGTTGGCTGCATTTTGTAGGTATACGTATCTGCTATTTATGTTGATCGCCGTTACAGACTTCCAACTTCGGTCATGTGGAAAGTTCACCCGGAAATTATGGGGTAAACCCCGCCGGGTACCATGCCCGCGATTTCGGACGCCCGTATTGTAACGGCACTTTGTATCCACCCCGTCAACACTGATGAACGTGGCATTTAACTGTGTGTCTGGACCGTTCAAATCGCTGACGGACCAAATGTCCTGCATGCGGCCCCATGCCTCTTCGGTCATGATGATGTAATAAATCGGCTGGCTCCCCGGTATCCAGTTTTGCTGTGGGACGGCCGAATCGTCAACCTGATAGAGCGCATTTGTGACCTGCTCTGGCGTGCCGTCCATCAGGGCTGGCGCAGGCCAGGTACGTGGGTTGGCCGCAGCGTCGCTCACCTCGATGTAGAACTCGATGATTGTGCCATCCGGCTGGGCAGGTATCTGCGCCCCGTATATTCCGTCGTTGGCATCGCCGTCGCCGTATGCTCCATTGTCAGACATTGTCAGGTGTGTGTATGTATCGGGGTCGTGGTGTGGGAAAATGTCCCTGCCCTGGAATACAGATTCATCATTGCGATAATGCAGTGTTGCCGTTATGCCGGTCGTCAGCTCGTCGATGATATGAGCTGTTACTGTCACCGGGTCGTTATGACTCGGAATAATTGGGAAATGCCTGACGTCCACAATTAGTGGGGCGGTATTGTTATCAGCGACTGAGTTAACCCCGCCTGGAGTGCCATGATTATCAGTACTTGCCAACCAGTTCTGTCCGTACTGGTTCGGAAGCGCCGGATTGACCAACTCCAATGATTTGCCGCCTCCATCGTGCTCCTCGGACCACTCCCAGCTTCGATGCCCATAATTGTCCATCGGAGCCAGCTCACGTACGGCCCAGTCGCCCTCATCGGCGTAGCTGACCCTGTTAACTCTTGCACCTGCACTGCTAATCAGCTCGATATCTTCGCCGGAGTTGCTCAGCCGTCCGACCCAGCCGCCGATGACATTCGTAACGCCCGGATACTTGGCCGTAAATACCGGCTCGTTTGCGGCCACAACAAGGTACTCTCCTGCACCGATTGTCACATTGTTCGGGAAAACGAAGTCCACACCGTCACTAAATTGCCAGCCTGACAGGCTGACCAGTGCGGTTCCACTATTAAACAACTCGATGTACTCTTCCCGGATGTCCTCAGCCTCATAGAAGGGGTCGTAGAGACGGTGATAGGGATGGTACATAATCTCACTGATGAGGATGTCAATGGGCTTGCCCTTGTTGGATTGCCCTGGGGTGGGCGGCTGAGCGGGGGCGCTAAAGACCAGCCAGTTATCGTTGCCATCGGGGAAGCGACCGTAGGATTCATCTGCCTCCTGTGTGCCGAAGGTTATCTCGTCTATCAGATTTTCATCGGCATCAGACAGGCCGATATACTCGCCGCTGGCCCCGAGACTGAAGTCCACATGCAGCGGGCCCTGGCCGGTTTCACCATCTGCCCAAATCAGCAGGTAGCCGCCTCCCGCGATGGTGGTCTCATCGGGGAAATTGTAAGGAATCTGCCACCACACGGCGGAGGGGTCACACGGGTCATCATCCGTCAGGTACATCCCCCCCATATCAATAGCACAGTCCCCGTAGTTGTAGATTTCGATCCAGTCATCATAATCATTGTCCGCTGGGTCCTGGATGTAACCATCGTTTTTAGCCATGAACTCGTTGATTACCAGCGTTATTTCGCTGTAGTCCTCGAGCCAGTTATCAGCCAACACACCGAAGTCAGACATGTTTACCCCGGGGACACCATCGAGGTCAGCTTCGCAATCAGGGGCGGAACAGTCTGCGTTGAGCCACTGCTCGGCAAGAATCCGCATGTCTTCCCACCCAACTTTGCAGTCCCCGCTCAAATCACCTGCGGGGTAGTGTTGGGCACCGGCCAAACCAACCCAGGATACGGTTAATACTAAGGCGAGCAACGAGATTTTCGCATATCTGAGCATCTTTTATTTCATTCCTCACAGATGTCTTAGGCCGCCGAATGCGGTTTTACCTTGTGGGTCTTAAAATCGTAATTATCGATTGCGCAAACTGTACTAATTTTAACATATACAAGACGGCTAAGTCAATGTTTTTTTACCGAAAATGAGAACTGTTGGCAATGTTAAAGACGCCAAAGTGCTTGTTGAGCAGTGGCGGCTGGATTATAATCGCTACCGGCCGTATAGTT
Source organism: uncultured Pirellulales bacterium (assembly GCA_964634165.1). Classification (GTDB taxonomy): domain Bacteria; phylum Planctomycetota; class Phycisphaerae; order Sedimentisphaerales; family Anaerobacaceae; genus JAUVYQ01. Next base: position 8,325 of record CAZWKM010000043.1, read on the forward strand.
CGCTCGGAGATATGAGCCCGGCGACGTTTGCGGCAATGCGTCTTGGGTCTGGCTCCGCTACGCTTCATCAGCCCCAAGATAAGGATGAAGAACGTAAGCAAAGCAATCAATATCTGAGGCCTAACTATGTTGATGGGTTCCCATTTTGCCATCTTTTTGCAAAATGGGGTCCCGACAAGCAGGGGAAATCGATAATGAATATCGTCGTATTAGATGGCTATACACTAAACCCTGGAGATTTAACATGGAAAGACTTAGAGTCCCTGGGTCAGTGCACAGTTTATGACCGTATCCCCCCCAAAGAAGTCGTGCCGCGTGCTAAAGATGCTGAAATAGTGCTAACGAACAAAATCGTATTATCCTCTGATGTAATTAAACAACTTCCAAAGCTGAAATATATCGGAGTGCTGGCTACTGGTTATAACATAGTAGATATTGAAGCGGCCCGTAATCTATGCATCCCGGTGACTAACGTCCCCGCCTACAGTACACAGTCAGTGGCGCAAATGGCCTTTGCTCATTTGCTGAACCTTGCTCAAAATGTCGGTCATCACGCGGAAACGGTAAGAAGCGGACGGTGGAGTTCCAACCCTGATTTTTGCTATTGGGACACGCCTTTGATTGAGTTAGTGGGGCTGACTATGGGGATAATTGGGTTTGGAAGAATTGGCCGGGCCGTCGCAAAGCTGGCTCTAACTTTCGGCATGAAAGTCATCGCTTATGATACTGTTACACCATCAAGTATACCGGAAGGATGCCAATTCGCAGAGCTGGATGACATTTTTCGGCTCAGTGACGTCATCACTCTGCATTGCCCACTAACGCCCCAGACAAAGAATATGATCAACAAGGAGCGTTTGGAGAGGATGAAAAAGACCGCTTTTCTAATTAACACGAGTCGCGGGCCATTAGTAGATGAGCAAGCTTTGGCCCAGGCACTGAATAACGAGAGTATTGCCGGCGCCGGGTTGGATGTGTTATCTTTGGAGCCGCCCGAGAAGAACAACCCTCTTCTTAAGGCAAAGAACTGTTTCATCACACCTCACATCGCCTGGGCTACGCGTGCAGCACGGGGAAGACTACTCCAGGTGGCCGTCGATAACGTGGCCTCATTCCTTGCAGGTAAGCCACAGAACGTTGTCAATGGAGTAGGGGCGGTTAGCGAACCACCCCTACCTTGATCGATGAATAAGACCGAACATAAATGCAATTATGAGCATAAACCCCCTGCAAAAGGCGTGAGTTATGGCTGCCTGCTTTTGGTGGTTTTTTTGGTCTTGTCGCCCCCGTTGCTTCGTTTTGGCGAAGCAAAAACGACGGGGGCAGCAGTGATGGCCGGTAACAGGAAAGTGCCCGACCTGTTGGAATGGTCACAGCTGCCACCTGGTTTAGCGGGGCTTGTTATCGCCGGTGTATTCGCAGCCGCTATGTCTTCGCTCGACAGCAGCATGCACTCGATTGCCACCGCAGTGACGACGGATT
>CAZWKM010000044.1:0-9645 GCA_964634165.1 uncultured Pirellulales bacterium
TAAGATGACTTACAAAGGATATATAGTGCTGAAAAGTAAATTGCGACCTTACGTCAAGTATTCTCTCATTGAACTTGACCAAAAATCCCAAAGTGATAGGCGCGACGACAACTATAAAGAAAAGCGCTCCGGCGACAAATAAAACTGCTGAAAAGGGGGCCGCGAGGTGAACGTACCGTTTTTCGTGCGGATAAAGCCCGGCAGCGATAAACATCCACAATTGATAAAAGACCCACGGAGACGAGAATATCAGGCCTGTAACCAAACCTATTTTTACGAAGCTGACAAACCCGGCAGCTACTGCAATTATCTGGAGGGGGATTAGCTTGTAAATATTTAGCTTGTCCTCCTCTTTCTTGACCTTATCCTTCTCTTTCTTGACCCAGTATCTGTCTTCATTATCGGTTATCAGCCATCTCCTGCCTTTCCATATGACCAGCTCTTTCGAGATGGTGACATCCGGAGAAAGTAAGACAGCATTATCTTTGAATTCCTGTTGCAAAGCTTCCGAGATATCTCCACTGTCTAAATCACTTTGGAACTCCAGCTCAACGCTAAACAGAAACTTCGCGGTCGCATCGTTATATGGTCCCTGCATAAAGCTTATTATGGCCCGGCCGAGAACTAAGCCGATGATAAGACCAACCCCCAAACCAAGAAGGGCACGAATCAACCGAAAACGTAATTCCTCAAGGTGGTCGCCCAGACTCATTGTGGAATCAAAGAGGTCCTCTTTCTGCTTTGTATCGCCCATCTTAAAAATTGATGACTGATTAAAAATTCGGGACTGCCAACGTCTTTTATGGCTGTCCCAGAATTTTTATAATCAATCAGAGCCCATTGTATCTTCTTCGTTCAGCCCGGCGGCGTCCTTCGCCTCTTTTATCACATCATCCTTGACTTCCCGGACCTCATCTGTCAAATCATCCTTGGCTTCCTTGGCCTCATGAAGTCCCTTCTTGAATTCGGTCAGGCTCTTGCCTACGTTGCGGGCGATTTCAGGCAGCCGTCTGCCGAATATCAGTAGAGCGACAACCCCAATAATAGCAATCTCCATGGGCCCCGGCGTCCAAAACCCCAGATATTGTAGATATTCAGTCATTTCAGTCTCCTTTTTTCTTTACCAGCATATTATAACACGCCCTGTGCTGCTTTGTCAACCCCGTTAGAAATATTCGCTTTTGTAGGACCTTCTTCGCCTGTAGCGTTTGGGGTTGACAGCAACACCAGCAAAAATTATAATCCAGCCCGGTTATAAAGTCAAGTAATTTGTCATTACTGGAGTTGGTTATGGGTTCGGTACCGGGCCGGGCAAAACGTCTCGAATCTGTTATAGGCATCTGCTTATTAGCGATTCTCTTACTTATCGCTGTCGGGGTATTCATAAAGCAGATGCCAAAACAAAAGAAAGACCTGACTTTTCTTCTGCCTTACGGATTCAAAACGCTTTCAGAAATTGAAGTCTACACCACCGAAAATCTTTACGAAAAGATTAACGGCAAGGCCCCCCTTTATATCGACGCTGGTTTTATAAAATTGTCCACCCAGAGATTTGTAAGCCAGGCGGATGAAAACCTGGTGATGGAGCTTTATATCTTTGATATGGCCAGGACCAGAAACGCATTCTCGGTTTACAGCGTGCAAAAAAGGGCTGAAGTTGACATTCTGCCGGATATGCAATTTGCATACAAAACCAGTAATGCGTTTTATCTTGCGCACGGCCAATATTATATCGAGCTGGTCGGCTTCGCCGAATCGGATGAGCTGTTTGCGGCAATGGCGGAGGTCGCAAGGAAAATTCCCACGAACCTGGCCGTTCACGATGATACCGCTATACCTGAAATCGAGCACCTGCCAAAGCATAATTTGGTCCCCGGAAGTGTTAAACTTTATCTGGCAAGTGCCTTTGGATTTGAAGGATTGACTGACATCTTCGCTGCCGGATACGAGCTTAACGGTGAAACCATCACGGCATTTCTGAGCAAACGCTCCGGTCCCAAAGATGCCGAGGCAGTCGCAGAAAGCTATCGCAGCTTTCTGATTGAAAATGGCGCCACAGCAAGCAAGGCGACCAATAAAATCCTCGAAGGCAAAGTCCTGGATTTCTATGACACGACGGAAATTGTGCTTTCGACAGGGCCTTTTGTTGTTGGCATTCACGAAGCTGAAAATCAACAGTCCGCGGAAAATTTAGCGGTAATGCTTGTTAATAAGATCGGCGGGACAGCTAACAATGACTGAGCAAAATGATAAAAAACTCGGGCGAAGGAAATTTCTGGCGCGGGCAGGCAAAGCCGGAATCTCGATCGCCGCCGCCGGCACAGTTGCATCTTTGGTTTATGACAGCAAAGGCCCAAAACCCGGCGTTGATGTCGAATCGCTCGTAACATTACCGCCTTTTTCGGTGCCGTCTGAAGAGGGCAAGACAATGAGCATTGTCAAAGGCGCCGATAGGAGAGCGACAGTCAACAAGGCGATAGAATTGCTCGGCGGCATAAAAAGATTTGTCAAGCCCGGCGAAACGGTTGCGATAAAGCCAAATGTTGCATTTGCCTCACCGCCAATGCTTGGAGCCACGGCCCACCCTGAACTGGTGGCTGAGGTAGTCCGGCTGTGTTACAAAGCCGGGGCAAAGCGGGTGTACGTTACCGACAATCCGATTAACGACCCCGCAAGCTGTTTTACATTAAGCGGTATTCGCAAAGCGGCAAGCCGGGCAGGCGCAAAAGTCATATTGCCAAAAGACCATCACTTCAAGCACACCACGCTCGAACGTGGCAAACTCATTAAAAATTGGCCTATCTTCTTCGGGCCGTTTGAGAAGGTGAACAAACTGATTGGTATCACCCCGGTCAAACACCACGCCAGGGCCGGCGCTTCTATGTCGATGAAAAACTGGTACGGCCTTTTGGGCGGACGCCGCAATATCTTTCACCAGGATATTAACACCATCATTGCCGAGCTGTCTATGATGGTAAAGCCGACGTTGGTTATACTGGACGGCACTGAAGTTATGATGACCAATGGCCCAACGGGAGGCTCTGTCGAAGATTTGAGACGCGCAAATACGCTGATTGCAAGTTGTGATATGGTGGCGGCCGATGCCTATGGCTGCAGTCTTCTGAATTTGAAGGCCTCGGACCTGCCTTACCTTGCCAAAGCACAAATCGCCGATGCCGGAACCACTGATTATGAATCACTCAAACCAATAACCGCCACGGTAAGTTAAAAGTGTAAATATGAAGATTGTAACAGTTAGACGAATAAGCCAGGCCTTCTTTTTCTCGCTGTTCATCTGGTTCTGCATAGTCGCCACCGTAGGCGAGAAATTGTGGCAGTTGCGGGGCTGGCCCGTTAACTGGTTTTTACAGCTCGACCCGCTGGTGGCAATCGGGACAATATTAACTACACATACTCTCTACTGGCCTCTTTTATGGGCACTGGCTACGATTATATTGACAATAATATTCGGGCGGTTCTTCTGCAGTTGGATTTGTCCCTTCGGCTCATTGCATCACTTTGTCGGCTTTCTCGGCAATCGAAAAAAAACCGCCCCCCAAAAAATCCAGCTTAACAAATACCGAAAAGCACAGTGCATAAAATACCTCATTCTCATATTTTTTCTGTTTATGGCTGCGTTTCCATCGATAGGGGTTACTTTGCAAACGGGCCTGCTCGACCCTATACCGTTGATAACCCGCTCCTTTAACCTCGTATTATTGCCTATTGCTGATAGGCCTGCCAACCTCGTTTCAGCAACAGCACGCTTTTACGAGGGTGCATGGCTGATACTAACGATATTCCTGACAGCGGTCTTGCTTAACCTGACTATCCCCCGATTCTACTGCAGATTCATCTGTCCGCTCGGCGCATTATTCGCCATCCTCGGCAGATTCGCTATATGGCGAATCGGCCAGAACCAGAGCGAATGCACCAATTGCAAATTGTGCGAGCGGGCCTGCGAAGGCGGCTGCGAGCCGGGCGGCAATATAAGAATAAGTGAATGCGTACTTTGTTTTAATTGCCGCAGGGACTGCAAGGACGAACTAATCAGTTACCAGACAAAACCGTCACTAACAGCCGAAATCACGAACCCGGACATCTCTCGCAGGGGCTTTGTGCTTTCACTCACCGGCGGCATCATTGCAGTACCGGCGGTCAGGCTGAGCAACAAACTCGGCAGCAACTGGTACCATAGAGTTATTCGGCCGCCCGGCGCATTGTCAGAAGAGGAATTCTTAAAGAGATGTATCAAGTGCGGCCAATGTATGCGCGTCTGCCCCACAAATGTTATCCAGCCCGGCGGCATACAGGGAGGACTGGAAAATCTCTGGACACCCGTGCTGAACAATCGAATCGGCTCAAGCGGCTGTCAACTGAACTGCGTGGCCTGCGGGCAGGTTTGCCCGACCTCGGCTATCAGGCCGATTACACTTGCGGAAAAACTCGGAACCGACGAGTTTGCCGACGTCGGGCCAATCAAGCTGGGCACCGCTTTTGTTGACCAAAACAGGTGCCTTCCATGGGCGATGGACAAGCCCTGCATAGTCTGCGAAGAAAACTGTCCGCTTAGCCCAAAGGCAATTTATACGGAGGAATGTTTCAATACAATAAGAGATGGCATTTTGACCGTAAAGAAAGCCACGGATAATACTGTGGAAGTTGAAGAGAACATTGTGCCTGCCAAATTTGCCACCGGCGATTATTATTGTGCCGTCGAAGGTGATGACCGCAGAAAAATCGCAGCAAATACACAAAATGCCATCATAATTTCATCTGGTGAGCAATTCGAAAAAATCCCCGCTGCAGGCAGCAAAATTGAGGTTCAGGTTCGCCTGCAAAGACCTCTCGTTGATATTGAAAAATGTATCGGCTGCGGAGTCTGCGAGCACGAATGCCCCGTAAGCGGCAGAAAAGCTATAAGGGTCTCTGCGGAAAATGAAACAAGAAGTGCAGATAGAAAGTTATTGCTTAACCATTAATCGCTTTCGGAGGTTAATATGATGAAAGAAAAACACAACAAAATCAACAGAAGGAATTTCTTGAAAACTATGGGAGCAGCAGGGCTGGCCCCGTATTTAATACGGGGTTCGGCTGAAGCAACAGCCGGCCCAGGCGAGCCGAAGACCAGCGACCCTAATGCTCCACCAAAATCACAAAAAACCAAAATCCCGCAGATGCCGAGACGAAAGTTAGGAAAAACAGGCGTCGAGGTCTCTTGCCTGTGTCTGGGCGGAGACTTTAGTTTTATTGATAAGCAAATCGTTTTAAGAAAAGCCCTCGAATGGGGTGTTACCTATTGGGATACAGCTTACAACTATGGTCGTGGAAACGCCGAGCTTGGGATAGGTAAATTCCTCTCGAAGAACCCGAAGGCCCGAAAGAAACTGTTCATCGTAAGCAAGGCGGCGATTTTTTGGGGGGCAATAACCGCCGAGAAGGTGGAAGAGCGTCTTCAGGTCTCGCTGAAAAGAATGAATACCAAATACGTCGATTTGTACTATGCTTTTCACGGCTTATCCGACCCTGCACGCTTGACAGATGAATTAAAACAGTGGGCCAAAGATGCAAAGAAGCGCGGGCTGATACGGTTTTTCGGTTTCAGCACCCACTCGAATATGGCCAGATGCCTTGCCGCAGCAGCCAAGCTCGACTGGATTGATGCGATAACGACACTTTACAACTTCCGAGTGATGCAGGACCCGGGAATGCAGGCTGCTATTGAAGCGTGCCATAAAGCGGGCATAGGTCTTACTGCTATGAAGGCCCTCTCCCGTGGGGTCAGACGTCTTCAGAAGGTCGAAACCGAAGCCGATAAGAAGCTGGTCGGGCACTTCCTGCAGAAAGGTTTCACCGAAGGCCAGGCAAAAATAAAAGTGGTACTGCAGGATAAAAGAATGAGTTCAGTATGTGTTGGGATGCAGAATGTTGCTCTATTAGCTTCAAACGTAGCCGCAGCGCTCGACAAAACCAAACTTACGCCAGCGGATATGGCTGTCCTCAAGGAATACGCGGAGGCGACCTGCAGCGGTTATTGTGCCGGCTGTGCATACATCTGCGATTCAGCCCTGCCGGATACACGTTACGTCAGTAACATTATGCGCTATTTGATGTACTACAACAGCTACGGCGACAAGGAAAGAGCAAGAGAGCTTTTCGCTCAAATTCCCCGCAAGGTAAAAAACAGACTGCTCACCACCGATTACACACTCGCCGAAGCTCGCTGCCCACAGCGTTTGCCGATACGCGAGCTAATCACCGAAGCCGTCAGTGTATTAACCTGATTGGCGTTGTCTTAGCCCGGATTCCCCGGATAATACGTGACAAACAACCAAAATCGTAGGGTGGGGCTCGCCCCACCATTGTTTAATCTGTGCCCTCTTGGCAATATTATTGATTAAGGATTGTAGGGTGGGCTTCAGCCCACCAAAAACGACTTCTAACGAGCCAAGCCGAGCAGCAAGGGCATGGCCGTGTTACAGATTGTAGGGTGGGCTTCAGCCCACCAAAAACGACTTCTAACGGGGCAGGCCGAGGCCAACTAACAAAGCCCACACCGAGGGTGCACTGTGAGCAGGCCTGAAAAAAAATATTTTCGTATTGTAAAATGGAAAATATCTGCTATACTACTTATTATACGTTTTCCGGCTATCCGGGAGGTGGGTGGATAGCTAAAAGCGGCACTTTTAGCACTTTCCCCCTGAATTGCCATAATATAAGCGAGCTTTACAACGCGCAAATCGCAAAAACAGGTACTTTTTTTTAGGAGGTTAAAAAATGGTTAATTCAAGCAAAACCGGCCGTAAATTAACAATTCCGTTACTTGTATTGCTCACCATTAGCTTTTCCGCCTTGCCGGCCCAGGCCAAATACGGCGGCGGTACGGGAGAGCCGAATGACCCATACCTGATTTTCGATGCAAACCAGATGAACGCAATCGGCCTGCACGAAGAAGACTGGGACAAGCACTTTATCCTGATGGCCGATATCGACTTGGCCGGCTTCACCGGAGCAAGTTTCAATATCATTGGGACGGATTACGACAATCCATTCAGAGGTGTATTTGACGGTAACAGCCACACAATCTCAAACTTCACCTACACTTCTACAGCTCGAGACAACGTAGGACTTTTCGGGTATGCTCGTTGGGGGGCAGAGATCAAAGATGTGGGTTTGATTGACCCTAATGTTGATGCGGGGCTGGGAGATTATGTTGGCTCGCTTGTTGGCTCGTTTGGTGATTACGGAACCATAACTAACTGTTACGTTGAGAGCGGCAGCGTTGCGGGTAAATACCGTCTCGGCGGACTGGTGGGATATAATTTTGGCACAATCACCAACTGCTATTCGACCGCCGGCGTTTCGGGAAATTCACATGTCGGTGGACTGGTGGGACGGAATTGGTATGGCACAATCACCGTCTCCTATTCGACCGGCAGTGTTTCGGGAAAACGTGATGTCGGCGGCCTGGTGGGAAGTATTTATTACGGCACAATCACCAACTGCTGTTCAACCGGCAGCGTCTCGGGAAATTACGATGTCGGCGGCCTGGTGGGAGAGAATGGGCATGGGACAATAGCCAACTGCTATTCGTCCGGCAGCGTTGCGGGAGATTGGCATGTTGGCGGACTGGTGGGATACAATGGTGTGGATAGCACAATCACCAACTGCTGTTCGACCGGCAGCGTTGAGGGAAACACGAGTGTCGGCGGACTGGTGGGAGATAATTGGGGCGGCATAATCTCGAACTGCTATTCAAACGCCAGCGTTTCAGGAGAGAAAGACGTCGGCGGACTGGTGGGAGAGAATAAGGGCACAATCTATAACTGCTCCTCAACCGGCAGCGTTTTGGGAAATGAGAACGTCGGCGGACTGGTGGGAGAGAATTATAGTGGCACAATCACCGACTGCTATTCAATCGGCAGCGTTGCGGGTAATCACGCTGTCGGCGGAATGGTGGGATGGAATGGGGGCAGAATCTCTGACTGCTATTCGTTCGGCAGCGTGTCGGGAACAACGTATGTCGGCGGCCTGGTGGGAGAGAATCATAGTTATAGTGGCACAATCTCCAACTGCTATTCGACCGGCGAAGTTTCGGGAGATGAACCTGTCGGCGGCTTGGTGGGGCGTAATCTGAGAGGAACTATCACCAATTCTTTCTGGGACATCCAGACCAGCGGACGGTCGAACAGTGCCGGTGGAACTGGTTTACCAACAGCCGAGATGCAAACCGAGAGCACGTTTACCGATGCCGGCTGGGACTTCGTGGGTAAAACAGTCAATGGAATAGAAGATATCTGGTTCATTCCACAGCAAGACTATCCCCATCTGTGGTGGGAGGGGATGCAAGTTCCTATGAAACTGACTCCCCGCACACTGAACTGCCGCAGTAAAGGCAACTGGGTAAAAGCCCATCTTACCTTGCCTCAAGGTTTTACTGTTGAAGACGTAGATTCTAACAGACCGGCCGTATTGCATTCTTTTGGTTTTCAATCCGCCCCTCTGTATGTCTCTGTCAATAAGAAGAAACTGGTGGAGATCAAGGCGGCCTTTGAGCGCGAGGCGGTCTGCTCACTAACAGGCAATTGGCCGGAGGCGTTGACTGTCGCCGGTTTCCTGACTGATGGGAATATTTTTCTTGGGACTTCTACGGTCAGGATGATTACTCCCGGCCTGAAGGATATCGCAGAATTGTCGTTATACTGGTTAAATGCAGATTGTGTCCATCCTGACTTCTGCAATGGAATCGATATGAACAGAGACTCTATGGTGAATTTGCTGGATTATGCCTTATTCCTGAATAGTCAGGTTGAGTTTATTAGTGAGTGAAGATATCAGGAGTAAGATTTTCTTCATTTATGTGCTTATAAAGCACTTTTTTGGCCGTTTTTTTGACCCTTTTGTGCATTTTGTACCTTTTCATGGCTAATAAAACACCTTTTTCGCCAGCTTCCCAAATGAGGCATTGAAACCCGCAACTCGTAACCCGCAACTCGCAACCCGTAACCCGCAACTCGTAACCCGCAACCCGTAACCCGCAACTCGTAACCCGCAACCCGTAAGCCGTAACCCGTAACCCGTAACCCGCAACCCGCAACTCGCAACCCGCAACTCGTAACTCGCAACTCGTAACCCGCAACTCGTAATTTCAATCAAATCTGCTGGTAGTTGGAAGGTAAAATCGAAAAATCTAAAAAATTTTTAATTCTTTTCCTCATAAGCACTTATACTGATTCACTCATCATAAAATCCCCAAATTTTCGACTCAAACGCGCACATTCGCCCAATTATAGAGGCGCGTCTTTTTTTGCCCCCGGCCGAAAACAGGCCAAGTCAAATTTAATCATTAACTAATGGTGAATAGTCGATGGGGAATAAACTTGTAGCGAAGCTTGCATCTTGTGTCTTGTGTCTTGAGTCTTGCATCTTGTGTCTTGAATCCTCTACAACTGTAAAGAGTCCTCTACAAATCAGCTACCTTTTATGCAAAACAAACCCAATCTTGTCCGCCGTAGGCGGATTGCAAATGAACGTAAACTTATATGTTATAGAGGATTACGAAAATGAACGACTTTGCAGACGCGGGGAAAACAAACCCAATCAAACTCGAAGCGAAGCGGAGATCCCTACGGGTGAGCTTCTCGG
>CAZWKM010000045.1:0-9607 GCA_964634165.1 uncultured Pirellulales bacterium
GGCAAGAGAGATTGATTATGACAGAAGATCTACTGGCTACACAAAGAACGGCCGATGGTTTTTTGGAAATGATGCGTGAAAAAAGGCTTGTAAAGTGCGGGGTTATGGGTATAATGGGGGCAATGGAGCCCGAACGGCGTTTGTCCGTAATGCCGTAAGGCATCCGCCGCAAGGCGTCCCTGCCGTAAGGCATCCTGTGGACAAGCGAACTGCGGAGGACTCCATAAGAGGACCAATAGCAAATGGTAAGTCCCGGAACAAACGTAGTATTTGAATTAGAAACCAGTTAATAGGAGAAGACCCATTATGAGCAAAATTACTAAAAAAAGCACGTCCCGCCCGTCGCAGACGGGTCGGGGCACGTCGCGTCGCGAGTTTTTGAAGAACACCGGTCGGATTGCTGCAGCTTCGGCCCTGGCGGCGGGAGCCGTTCCGCGCATCTACGCAGCGGAGAACAATACTATCAAGGTGGCCTTGGTTGGCTGTGGTGGCCGGGGCACCGGCGCAGCGGCGAACGCCCTCTCTGTCAAGAACGGCCCTATCAAGCTCGTCGCCATGGCCGACGTCTTCGAGCGCCGTCTTGCTAACAGCCACAGAAATCTGGCGAGGAGGCCCGCTGAGCAGGTGGACGTGCCTAAGAATCGCCAGTTCATCGGCTTTGACGGTTACAGAAAGGCGATGGACTGTCTTGATGCAGGTGATGTGGTGATTTTTGCGACGCCTCCGGCATTTCGCTGGGTGCATTTTGCGTACGCCATCAAGAAGGGCCTCAACGTTTTCATGGAAAAACCCATCACGGTGGACGGTCCGACCACACGCAAGTTCCTGAAGCTCGCCGAACAGTCCGTGAAGAAGAACCTCAAGGTGGGCGTTGGCCTGATGATACGCCATTGCAGGGGCCGACAGGAATTGAAACGCCGTATCGACAATGGCGAAATTGGCGATATTGTCGCAATGAGGGCCTACCGGATGGGCGGACGGGCGTGCGCCGTAGGCCCCGCGCCGGACAATATGAGCGAGCTGCTCTACCAGATCCAGAAGTTCCACAGCTTTCTCTGGGCCAGCGCCGGGATGTACAGCGACTACTACATTCACCAGATCGACGAGTGTTCCTGGATGAAGGGCGCTTGGCCGGTTCAGGCACATGCCACCGGCGGCCGCCACTACCGCGGCAATGCCGTCGACCAGAATTTCGACAACTACTCGGTCGAATACACCTATCCGGATGGAACCAAGCTCTTCTACTACGGTCGGGCCATCACCGGCTGTAAAGGTGGATTCGACAGCTACGTGCACGGTACGAAGGGCTCGGGCGTCGTCTCGACACGAGGGCACTACCCGGGCAAGGTCCGTACTTACAAAGGGTACAATATGGAGAGTGATGATCTCATCTGGCGGTTCCCGCAGCCCGAGCCGAATCCGTACCAACTCGAGTGGGACGACCTGATAGATGCTATTCGTAAGAACAAGTCTTACAACGAGGCGAAGCGCGGCGCCGAAGCCAGTCTTGTGAGCTCCATGGGCCGAATGGCCGCCCACACCGGCCAGGCCATAACCTACGACGATATCCTCAACTGCAAGCATGAGTTCGCTCCCGATGTTGACAAGCTGACGATGGATTCTCCTGCGCCGCTGCAGTCCGATTCCGAAGGCAAATATCCCGTCCCACAGCCGGGCATCCTCAAGGATAGGGAATACTGAGGGTTCGTTAGGTACGCGTAGGGTACTGTCCAAATATTAATACGCAAGGTCTTATGATGCAGCGCTATAGCACTGTTTCTTATCATGTGGTCAAATATGTGGCCCTGTTTGCCATTAGTGTCGTTGTTTCTCAGTCCTCGGACGTGCCGGGCGAGGGCCGTAAGCCCCCGAAAAGATATACCGAGACCGTTACGACAAAAGACGGCGAGAAGGTCTCTTTTGAAATGATACTCATTCCCAGCGGCAGTTCCGTTAGGGACCCCCAAGCGGGTTTCCTAATGGGAAGCCCAAAGGGCGAACCGGGTCGCAAAAATGATGAAGGGCCGCAGCACAAAGTGCGTCTCCATCCCTTCTACCTCTGTACGACGGAGACCACTCTTGAGCTTTTCCTGGCCTATTATCAAGAGACGATGAGTGCAAAGAAAGACTTCATCGAGGCGGAACAAGCAAAGAAGGACGCCGAGCAAAGCAGTCCTCGGGACTCCTTACGGAGAGACGACGTTGACGCGATTACGGGTCCTACGCCCGTTTATGGGGACCTGACGATGGGGTACGAGGAGAAGCATCCAGCTATGGGGATGACCTGGCACAACGCGATGACTTTCTGCAAGTGGCTTTCAAGAAAGACCGGCAGGAAATATCGCCTGCCGACAGAGGCCGAATGGGAATATGCCTGCCGTGTGGGCACTACTAACGTCTTTGGCTTTGGAAATGCCCCAAACCGGCTTGCAGATTTCGCCTGGTATAAAGACAATTCTGATGGCGAAACCAACGAGGTCGGCAAGAAAAAGCCCAATGCCTGGGGTCTTTACGATATGTCGGGCAACGTTTGCGAGTGGGTTTACGATTTCTACAGTCCCACCGCTTACAAGGAAGCTGCCGGAAAGACCCCGGCGGTAAATCCAAAAGGACCAAAGACCGGCAAAGTACACGTAGCTCGCGGCGGTGACTATAGCAGCTCTATAGAGGAGCTGCGCTGCGCGGCCAGGGCCTTCGAAGAGGAGTGGTGGCGCTCCGGAGACCCACAGTTCCCCAAGAGCAAGTGGTGGCTGCCCGAAATGGACTTCATAGGCTGCCGGATAGCCAGGTCGATTGATCCAAATCATCAGAATGTTAGAAAGACGAATAATCGAAAGGAGTAGTCCTATGAAAGACTCAGAGGCGATGACACGTCGTGGATTTCTTAAGGGCTCAGCCGTGGCCGCTTCGGCTGCGCTGGGTATCAGTCACAGCGTATTTGCCGCCGGCAGCGATATCATCCGCGTGGGCATGATCGGTTGCGGCGGACGCAACACCGGCGCCGCCGCCCAGGCGCTCACAGCGGACTCCGGCGCCCGGCTGGTTGCGATGTGCGACATCTTCATGGACCGCGTCAAAGGGAAGCGCGGAATTCTGAAAAAGCAAAAAGGAGACCAGGTCACTGTGGACGACGACCACTGCTTTGCCGGCTTCGACGGCTACAAGCGCGTGATTGAGTCGTCGGACGTGGTGGTGGTTGCTAACGCAGCCAAGTTCCACCCACTGCATTCTATGACGGCGATCCAGGCCGGAAGGCACGTGTTCGTAGAGAAACCGCACGGCATCGACCCGGCCGGAGTCAAGCTCATGCAAAGCGCCGCCGACCTGGCAAAGCAGAAGGGATTGTGCATTATTTCCGGCCTGCATAGCAGATATCACACCGGGTACGCCGAAACAGTCCAGCGGATACACGACGGCGCCATCGGCGACATAACCTCCATTGAAGAAAACTTCCTTCGTCCTCCGTACGGTGTGATTAATCGCAGGCCAGGACTTACAGAACTCCAGTGGCAATGCAGCACACAATACCATTTCTGCTGGCTCTCCGGAGACGATGTCCCGCAGTCGCTGGTGCATAACATGGACCGTGCGAGTTGGGCGATGGGAAACAAGGTGCCCGCCAAATGCCACGGCCTGGGTGGAAGGTCTTCGATGACCGAGCCCATCTACGGCGATGTATTCGACCACCATTCGGTAATTTACGAATGCGACAATGGTGTCCGAATCTATGCCTTCTGCCGCACGACGAAGGGGTGCCACAACGATTATTCCAGTGTCGTGTTTGGCAGCAAAGGCAAGGCAGATATTATGCGGTGCCGAATCTGGGGCGAAACTGACTGGCGCTGGCAGGGCAGATGCGACCCTTACCAGAGAGAGCATGACGTACTGTTTAAGGCAATTCGCTCCGGCAAACCCGTAAATAACGGCGACTACATGGCCCGTAGCACAATGATCACCGTGATGGGACAAATCTCCTGTTACACCGGCAAAGAGGTTACCTGGGAGCAGGTCAATAAGTCCGATTTCTATTACCCGCCCAGGCCGGAGGATTGCCGCGATGGTATGGAACCGCCGGTTAAGGCTGATGCCCATGGCAGCTATCCCGTGCCCAAACCGGGTTTTACAAAAATGATTTGAGTTGAAAAGTATTCGCTGCGAGCTGCACAAACTGAAACGGAGGTCAAGATAACCCGTGTGGAACAAGACAGTAAGGATTACGACGCACAGCAGGCACGTACCAAAGGTCAAGGGATGATTATTGCTCCTGAGCCGGTAAATACTTATCAGGCCGAGATTGAAGAGTTTAGTCAGGTAATCATAGATGACCGTGAGCCGTTCATCGGCGGCGAGCTGGGCCTGCGCAGTCAAAAGATTCTAACTGCCTGCTACGAATCCGTTAGGTTGGGCAAGATAATTGAGGTCGGCTCGTAGGGGCAACCCCGTGTGGTTGCCATGGGCAGGCTAAGTGACCCTAATATGGATTTTACCGACACCATTACGGAGAATACTCTACGAGCCATCCGTTTTGACAGGCCCGAGCACATTCCGGTTGTTTTCTGGATCAATCCGGCGTGCTGGCATCACTACCCACGAGACGTTCTATTTGAGCTTATGGCTGAACACCGCATTTTGTTTCCACCGTCAGGTGTCCTGCGGACTGACTTTGGTCCAGAATATGAGCCGCCTGAATTAGCTCCCTGGGAACGCGCCGGTCAGCCTTACACGGATGCCTGGGGCTGTACCTGGGAAACCACTGATGACGGTATCACCGGTGTGGTGACAGGGCACCCACTGGCGGATTGGGACACCTTTGAACATTTTACTGCCCCCGACCCCGCCAAGACGAACGGCATGGCTGCAATCGATTGGTCCGTGATTGAGGGCAAAATTCTCAGAGCCAAAGCAGAAAGGAAGCACTGTTCCGGCAGCCTGGAGCATGGCCACGCCTTCTTGAGACTCAGCTATCTGAGAGGATACGAAAAACTCCTGTTTGATATGGCAGATAAAGACCAGAGGCTCTGGCGATTGATTGATATGGTCGAGACCTTCAGCATGGGGATTGTACAGCGTTACGTTGACCTGGGCAGTGAGATGATATGTTATCCTGAAGATCTGGGGATGCAGCTCGGTCCAATGCTTTCGCCGGAACATTTCAGGACATATATCAAGCCAATCTACGAGCACCTGATGGCACCGGCTCACAAGGCGAACTGTCTCGTGCATATGCATTCTGACGGTAACGTCCGCGACCTTGTGGACGACCTTGTCGTTAGCGGCGTAGATGCTCTCAACCTTCAGGACCTCGTTAATGGCATCGACTGGATAGCATCGAACCTCAAAGGACGAGTCTGTATCGACCTCGACATAGACCGGCAACAGATTACTCAATTCGGCAGCCCCGAGCAAATTGATAATCTAATTAGGGAAGAGGTTGAGAAGCTCGCCAGCCCGCAAGGCGGCCTTATGATGATATATGGACTATACCCGGGCGTCCCTCTTGAAAATGTAAAAGCAATTATGGACGCAATGGAACGATATGCTACTTTCTATACTTAACGATTTGTTATATTATAATTCTGTTTACCCACAAAGACATTTATAGTGCCGACAAAAGGAAAGGAAACAGAATATGAAAAAGCTTGGCGCAGCAATTATTGGTTGCGGTTGGGTTGCAGAAGAGTATGTAAAGGCGTTTCAGAAAGATGAGCGTTCTGAAGTGCGGGCCCTGGTTAGCCGGAATCGCGCAAACGCAGAACGGTACCGCGACCGCTACGACTTGCGATGTACCATCGAAACCGACGCCTCTAAGATGCTTGCGCAAAAAGATGTGGATATCGTAGTGGTATGCACGCCGCATAATGTACACACGGAATATGTAATCGCTGCTGCAGAGGCCGGCAAGCATGTTATCATCGAAAAGCCGGTAGCGTTGACTCCTGAGGATGTGCGCAAACAACGGGACGCCGTTAGAAAAAACAAGGTCAAAACTATAGTAGGTTTCGTACTGCACTGGAACCCATTGCTGATGACCATTGACCGCCTAATTGAGCAAGGCGTGTTTGGAGGCATCTTTATGGTGGAGGTCGATTACCTGCACCGAATCTGGATGAAGCCGGAGGAGAAATGGTTCGGCAGTCGCCGGCAGAGCGGAACAGCACTTTTGACTGCCGGCTGTCATGCGATAGATGCACTGCGATGGTTTGCACGCAGCGAGGTTGAGGAGGTGTTCGCCTATCAGGTAAAGACTGATAACCCCATAGAATACCCGGGAACGATTTCGGTTAACGTAAAATTCAAGGATGGAAAGATCGGACGCAGTAGTACGACCTTTGACGCAAAGATGCCGTACAGGTTTAACATCGGAATCTACGGAACCAGGGGCACACTCCGCAATGATGAGCTCTTTGCACCAAAGCTCTTTCCGGGGCAAAACAATTTTATGAAGATTCCCTGCATCCTTCCGGACAGCGGTGATGTCGCCCATCATCCCTTCGAGGGCGAAGTCTCTCATTTCCTCGATTGTATCATTGAAGATAGACAACCGTTTCCGAATCTGGAAGATGCAGCCAAAACCCACGCCGTATGCTTTGCTGCCGACCTTTCCGCGGAATCCAACAGACCCGTGCCTATCAGCCAATTTGACAATCTGTTGTAGCATGTCCTTGGGATAAAGGCCCAGCGGGAAAAGACTGACGCCAGACTGACGCCCAAGCCTGATTTTGGGCGAAAATGTAGCAAGAAGCAAATCTAAGAATGGGGGCAAGTGCTTGTGAATAATACGCTAAACAAATACGCCCGGCAGGACTCGAACCTGCGACCTTCGGTTTAGGAAACCGATGCTCTATCCTACTGAGCTACGGGCGCCTCAATGTTTAAGTCGTTGTAGTATATCAACTTACTACACATGCTGTCAATCCCCTCATTGAGCAAAAAAGCCGAAAAACCGCATTTGCGTCATTTTTGCGTCACTCACTTCTCACACCTTGCAAGATTTTGTTCATTATCTTGCTTGCCGAAACGATATCCTCAGAACGCACAGCGAGATAATACTTCCGCGTTGTAGTGATATCAGAATGCCCCGCAAATTGTTGAACTACCTGGATCGGCAAATGTTGTGCCCAATGGTGCAGTAGAAAACACGTCCCCGGTCGTACTGCCGCACCCACGCCAGCGAGTAGTCGTTGTCCTCGCGCAAGCAGTTGCCACGCGCTCGTCCCTGATTGATGTCAGTTTTCTTGATGTCGATACTGAGAAGCACGCGGACCCTGTGTCTCGAATAAGGACAGTGGACACGAAAGAACTCGTCGGCGTACTCGAAGCCCTTGCCGCCGAAAGGCTGATTGAGAGGGTGGTTGGTCATCGAGTTTGATGAAGACGTGTTCGTTGCTGTCGCGGTGGTTCTCGCCGCGTTCTGTCCACTTGTTGCGTTTGCATGGTGAGATATTAATATATATCCTTGAAATTGCAAGGAATAGTGATATGCTATCCTTATAATCAGATGCTCCGTATGAATATTCGGGCAGGACGCCGACGAGCTGGCCGCGATGTGGGACGCCTGGGCGGTAGAATTAAACGCTGAGAACGCAGAGAAAAAATTAGATATAAAATTCAAAACTAAAAACTATAGATTAAACCCGGCGGTCTCTGCGAGTTCGGCGGTAAACATTGGGCCAAATGGGTCACCTGTGGCGGAGCCAACACGAGACATAGTAAACGTGAGTTAAATATCAAAGGAGTTTGCGATGAGTACATCAAAACCTAACGCTTCCTCCGGCTCGCCACGCCCCTTGGAGGGGCTGGGTTCGAAATCGCGCCGGGATTTCTTGAAATTCTCGGGACATCTGGCCGCTGCCTCGGCCTTGGCGGGTGTGGCCGTGCCCCGATGCAACGCCGCGGGAAACTCGACTATCAAGCTGGCCCTGGTGGGCTGCGGAGGCCGCGGCACCGGTGCGGTCGCCGATGCCTTCTCGACCACTGGCGGCCCGGTGAAGCTCTACGCTATGGCCGACCTGTTCGAGCACCGAATCAAAAGCAGCCTGAATCATCTGAAGAAGGCTTTTAAGAACAAGGTTGACGTGCCGCCGGAACGCCAATTCGTCGGGTTCGACGCCTACAAGAAGGCAATAGACCGCTTGGGGCCGGGCGGCGTCGTGCTGTTGACCACTCACGCGGCCTTTCGCCCCCTCCACTTCGAGTACGCCGTCGCCAAAGGCGTGAACGTCTTTGCAGAGAAGTCGTTCGCCACAGATGCGCCGGCCGTGCGCCGCTGGCTCAAAGCCGCCGAACTCTCCGAGCGGAAGAATCTAAAGGTCGGTGTCGGCTTTATGTGGCGGCATTCGGCGGCGAGGCAAGAGCTCATCAAGCGGATTCACGACGGGGCCATCGGCCAGGTGCACACCCTGCGGATATACCGGGTGCACGGGCCCGTCCACTGCCCACGCCGGCCACAGAACATCAATGAGCTGGTATTCCAGCTCCAGCATCCGAACAGCTTCACCTGGGTGTCGTCCGGGTTCTTCATCGACTGGCACTGCCACAACATAGACGTGGCCTGCTGGGCCAAGGGGGCCTGGCCGGTCTCGGCCCAGGGGATGGGCGGACGCTGCTACGAGCAGGCGGGCAACCAGTTCGACCACTACACGGTGGAGTACACCTTTGCCGACGGCACTAAGCTGTTCGCCTTCTCGCGGCACATGAACGGCTGCTGGAATACCTACTCCGACTACGCCCACGGCTCAAAGGGCTCGGCCGTGATAATGGCGACCCTGGGCCAGCCCAAACCGAAGATATACAAGAGCCACAATATGGTCGCGGAAGAGTTGGTTTGGGAGTATGGTAAGCCCGACTGCAATCCCTACCGCGCCGAATGGCAGGTGCTTCTGGACGCTATCCGGCAGAATAAGCCGCACAACGAGGCCCGGCGGGCCGGCGAGGCGGACGTAGCCGCGTTGATGGGACGCATGGCAACTCACACCGGCCAGTACATCACCTGGGACCAGGCGTTGAACTCTGACTTCCAATTCGTCGAAGACATTGACAACATGACCTTTGATACACCGGCCCCAATCCACGAGGGTCCCGACGGCATCTATCCAGCCCCACAGCCGGGAATTACGAAGGAGATCTGACGGGAATTTTTTCGACTTGCCGTGATTGTCTGCCCGCCGCGCACCTGCGCATCAGAGCCGCCACGGCGCGCGCGCATCGCGCAAAAGCGCAAGCGGTTCGCCGTCACGGATCAGATACCTGTCGAACCCGGCAAAGGATGGTTGCTGATTCTCAGCCTTTCTCGAAAATGAGCGTGCCGAACTTGTTAAACTCATGAAAACTGGATCCGACCCTGGCCCAGTCCCAGCTTGTATTCTTGCCGTCATCGTAATCAACACGATAGAAATTGGCTCGCCACCGCGTTCCGGGCTTCGGAGGAACGTTCTGCAGGGGTTTGAGCAGGTCGTACGGAACAAACACCTCGGCTTTCCAGCCCGTCACGCGGGCGCCTGATCGCTTGGAGCCGCCCACGACCGTGGTGGCCTTTTGCGTTTTCCGTTTACCCTCGTAGTGCCAGGGCCGCCAGCCGAGAAACTCACCGCCGAAATTGGGGATGAGA
>CAZWKM010000046.1:0-3797 GCA_964634165.1 uncultured Pirellulales bacterium
AACGGAAAACCCTTAGGGGAATTACCAATCATGAGCATCGAGAATCCAACTTTAGCTCACTTTAGGCACTTTAGCTCACTCTTCACTAACTTGCCCTCTACAACTGTAGAGAACGCTCTACAAATCAGCCCTTTTTATGCAAAACAAACCCAATTTGCTGGATGCCCTAATGAACGTATCCTCTTTAATAACAGTGGATTATAAAAATAAATCCAATTGGAAACTTGGTGAAAACAAACCCAATCAAACCCAATCTCAAGGTCCTACCCCAAAACATTCCCTGTTCTGCACAAAATCCCGTGAAATATCCGGTTTTAGCCGTAGGTTTTGCCATTTTGGTCCACGTAAATAGTGCCTTTTGCCTGCTTTATTACCTTAACTGCCTTTGGTACGTCCTCCAGTTTCGGGACTTTGAATAGTCTGCGGCATCTCTGGCATCTTATCCTTCGGTCGGCGGCACTGCTGTCGAGCAGCCAATTGTTGCCACATCCTGGGCATTGGGCAATAATCTGCATCAGTAGATACCTTTTTCAGGAACTAAGTACTGAAATTTGAAATCGACCCGCACACAAGATATTCTATCCGTAAACTCAGGTGGTATCCATTATAAATTTTCTCTCTCTATTCCTATAATATCACCTTATTATAACCACTACCGCCTTGAGCGGAAAGAATATCAGGTCTATGGCTCAGGCCGATATGATTTTGCTTGATTTAGCTTTTCGAGTTTGCTAACATAGTTTTGCCGGGGTGTGATGAAATGATAAAGAGAATTTCATGTAGGGTTGTTAGTTCTGTTCCTCTTGGCACAAGTAGTGACGCATTGCGGCACGCAGGACAGCCAAATAGTGAGCACCACAAGATTAGCAATGCCGCTGCTGTGAATATTCGTGCCGGGCACAATGGCACTGCAATTACCTATACAGGCCGGTTGGACATAGCAGAAGTATCTATCGGCGATAGTCCGATAGGACAGATTCTCGATTGTTACGTTTGAGACTCGGCTTGGCGAGTCGAAATCATATCAAATCTTTTAAGCGGTGTCTGAGGTAATAGCGGCATTGAGACAAGATTACTGCGCTTAGCATTATGGTAACGAAAGCATCAAGTGAGACCTCATTTATTACGACGGCCAAGGCCGTGCCCGCAGCAGGAGGGTGTTCGACGTCCAGAGCTACCATAATGAAGATAGCAATTCCGACCGCGAGGGCATACTCAAGGGAATAATACGGCAGGGGAGTAAAATAGAATATAGCTCCAGAGGCCAATCCGACCAGGTGGCCGCCGATAACGTTTTTTGTTTGTGCAGATACAGTGGTGGGCATTGCGAATACGATAAAAGCAGTAGCACCCATTGCGCTGATTACGACCATTTTGTCTTTGCCCAGGATAAGGACGAGGATAAACAGAGCGGCAGCAGCCAATAGGCTTTGCAGCAGGTAATATTTCCAGAGCTTTTTGAATTTGTTTTTTATTGTGGTTTCCGATTCCATATTTGGCTAATCCAGTACAATTTTCAGCCCCCCAAACATATGGTTCGTACCGGCAGCAATAAAAACGGCGAGGTGTTGATAACTGGGGTGGCCAGTCGTGTACGTTTCCTCGCCGAGTTTATAAATCCGTTCAGGCTATGGTATTGACCTTCCGTGGTCGGCCTTATGATTTAATACTTTCTTTTTTAAGTTTTTATATACCAAACATTATGATGTCTTCTGCGGCTGCTCGAGTGTTTTCGGGACTTTCAAGTTGGCCGGACAATAAAAGCTCTTGTGCCAGTTGAACGGCCTCGGAGTCTGTCTGTGAGGTTTGGTTTGCCTTTTCAATCAAGGAAGCATAATTGACCTGCAGGGATGCATCCACCCCATTATTTGGAGGAGTCTTAGCGGAGTCGGGTTGTTTGGACGGTGATTTTTCCAGAATATCCGGGATTTGATTGGCATCTATTTTTTCTATCATTGTATTACTTCTTTCAGAACTCCTAATCCAGAGTTCTTTTCGCATATTTTTGACGAAACTTTACGATTTTTTGCCGAATTTTCATTTTTTTCTAAAGTTAACGTTCTTTTCGGACAATGAAATTATGTTTGTAATCTTACCTTTTGGGCTGTAGTGTTTCGGCCACCTCATAGACCACGAATTTGATAAAGCTAAGCGAACTAACAACCGTCAATTGTTCGCTCAAAGGGGCAAACCCCGCGCGCATCTCACGTTGGAAATAGTTTTTTATCCGATGCTGGGTTGTTTTATCGGCGGTGTCCCAAATTTCCTCGAGAGCCCACAGCAGTTGCCCATCTGCCAGGTCCACAAGCTTCAAGCGAAGACCAATGGCCATATGAGGATAAGGCCGATATCCCGTAACAGTGCCAATCAATACCGCATCACACTTTAATGTCTTGCGAATGGCGAATAACTCCGCAAGAGTATACGTTGAGTTCAGGTCCAACTGCAAGCTGCGCCACGCAGGAGCGTTCTGGCGGACAACAGTTAAACCGAAAATCTGTTTTTTTTGCAATGCCTGGAAAAGCGCTTCGGTTACATCGGCGGCAATTTGCGGATAGCTCGAATCGTTGTCTAACTCAACAATAGCAACCCTGCCAATGGTGGAGAAGTCCTTATCCGGATTTAGATAATAGTACTCCACAGCCGGTGCAGAAGCTCTATAAAAACTGCAGCCTGATAAAAGAACCGGCAGCAAAAATGATAATGCTGTTTTTAAGTTATTCATTTGATTTACCCGAAGTTGGAGTTTCTTTTAATTGTGGTTTGCCCGGCTGATTTACTGATACCACCTTTGAGCCCTTTGCTTCGCTCGAGGATAAACTTTCACCTTCATTTTGGCCTGATTTTGCCTTAACTTCTCCGCCGAGAACGTTAAGTATCTTGAGCAGTGTTTCCAGTTGGGCTTTTTCGGCATAACGCATCTCGTCACGGAAACCGAGGACATCGGTTTTCCAGTTGTTTAGTTCGATGCGCATTTCAATCAGGAGGTCATTTGCTTCGGTTAATTCTTTTTGTGCTTGGTCTAATTCAGCATGGCAAGAGGTGAACCGAGTTTTTAGGCGGTGGTTCTCGGCGATAAGGTCCCGGTTTTTTTGCCGGAGCACAGCCGCCTCTTCGGAGAGTCTGGCGTATTTTTCCGACAGTTCTATCGCGGACTCTACGGCAGTTGGGCCTTGTGGAGCGGATTCCCGGAATCTTTTCGCAACCCCGATTCCATCGGAACTCTGCTGTTTTTCGGCAGGGTCGGGCGGGAAAATAATCTTCACCGGCCCTTCAGCGAGTTGGCAGCTCAATAGCAGAGATATTAGCACTAACGGAATCAGAAAAGCTATGATTTTTTTGTTAGTTTGCATTTTCATTTTCTCCAATTATTTTTGTTTGGTCAGGTTCCTCGTCAAGGTTCCCGGTGGCAGCATTTTGTGCGTCATCCGGCGCCGCATCGACGGACATTTGTGAACCCTCTATTTTTTGGTCAGGTTCCTGGTCAAGGTTCTCAGACGCACCATTTTGCATTTGTGAACCCTCGGCAGGAGATTCGGCAGCAGCATATTCGCATCTTATATACGTTTTTGTACCGCAGGAGCAGGTTATTTCTATAACAGCAAATTCGGGCTGGTTTTCTACAATATTCACCTGCGGGATGGCCGAGGCCCCATCTTTTTCTTTTGCCGGGCCTGGAGCGACCTCTCCCGCATTGAGCTGGAATGGGCCTTTGAGTTTGACGTTGCTACCCTTTAAGATGTGTCCCGCTGCTTTTGCCATTTATTATCCTACGCCTTTCGCTCTTTTTTGCACAG
>CAZWKM010000046.1:3897-9577 GCA_964634165.1 uncultured Pirellulales bacterium
TGTCCCGCTGCTTTTGCCATTTATTATCCTACGCCTTTCGCTCTTTTTTGCACAGTAAGAATTACGAAGTCAAGCACAGTAATCGATGGAATTCTGTTCACTTTCGTTTTCGGTAAGTTTGTCGCCGGGGCCCTGCTGGTCAACTGACTCGTTTGGCTCTTCTTCGGGTTCTTTCTTTTTTTGCCTGGTCAAGTTCTGCTTGCGTTTTCTCTCTTCGCGGCGTCTTGTAGGAGTTAAAGCTTCAATATTTTGCAGGCTTTCCGCCGGCTTTATTAGACTGTAATCATTATCTGCCATCTTTCCATTGCCTTAATTTTACAGACAAGTTAAATAGAGCACTTGCGTGCAGTTGGCTGACGCGCGGCTCAGTAATTTTGAAAACTTCGGCTATCTGCTTCATCGTTAGTTGCTGCTGATAATAAAGCAAAATAATCTGCCGTTGCCTCTCGTTCAAGTGCTGTATGGCTTCGGTTAGTTTATCTATAAGCTCATCTTGTTCGAGTTGCTGCACAGGAGTGCTTGTGTTGACTGCCGCCAGAAGATTGCCCAGTGCAGGTGAATTCTCTCCTCCGGAGCCATCGATTGAGACGAAATGCTGCGCACGGGCATTTTCGAATGTTTGATAAAGCTTATCAACAGTTGTTCCAAGTTTTTCGGCCAACTCGTCATCATTGGGTGCGTAGCCTGTCTGCTTGGTGATTTCCAGACTGAGCTGTAGGGCCTTACGAATCTGCCTGCTGATATTTGCAGGGACAAAAGACCATCCTCTCAGTTCATCGAGAATAGCTCCTCTTATTCTGATATAGGCATAGGTTTTGAACTCGGCCTGGTGAGAGGGGTCGTAATTGCGAACAGCCTTAACCAGCCCGACAGTTCCTGCGGAGACCAAATCTTCATATGATAAGGGAGGCTTCAGATACGTTACCACGCGCTGAACTATTTTATGAACCATAGGGAGAAACTGTGCTATCTGCTCATTCTCTGGTCTGCCCCGGGCGAATTTTTTTTGACCGGAGTATGCGCGTCGGGCAACGGTCTTTAGATGCTTTTGGCTATCTTCAACAAGTCCGTCTCGGCGGATTAGGTGCTTTTGCCCATTAGATGTTTTATATGCAACATTATTTTCATCTAACGTGGCAAGCTGATGAACAGAGATATTTTTAGCCTGTATCGCCACTGTCTTTTCCCTTTTGTTGTTTTATCTGGTCTGTAATCATCGCGTTCATCAAAATAGCGTTAATTGCTTTTACAGCCAGAGCTGCTGCTATATATGCACACGCTGCCCCCGCCAGGGCCCTCTTACAACAGGTAAACGGCGAAAGCCCACTAATCCAGCCGATGATAGCTATGCCGAAAAAACATATTACAGCAATGCTTACCGCGATTGACCGGACGTTTAACGGCATAATTAACTGCTCCTTTCTATCCTATTGCGTCCGTCAGTTTGCCGCGGCAAACTGCCGGATTGCATCTGTTTTTTTTGTACAACTCATAACTATGGAGCTGCGATGAGTTCCTGTTCTTTGGGCTCTGCCTCTTGAGTTTGCTGGAGCGATATGGTTTCTATTGGTTCTACTTCGGTTCCAAGCACTATTTCGTCATAGGCTATGACCGGCAACAGTGGCACTGTTCTCGACAGCATTACTGCCAGGGGCGCCCGTACTCTCGAATCGCACAGCAAAACTACCTTGTCCTTACCTTTGTCCATTGCTGCTTTCCATGCTTGTGCGATTTTTCTGCTTATATCCATTGCCATCTCGGTGGGCAAAGCCAGGTTTATGTCGTCAGCTTCCTGCCGCAAAGTTGAGGCCATTTGATGTTCGAGTACGGGTTCCAGCGTTATGGCCGAAATTTTACCGTCCTCGCTTTTGTACTGCTCGGTAATGGTTCTGCTTAGAGATTTTCGAACCATCTCGGTTAAAATAACGGTATTTTTTGTTTTCGAAGCGTATTCGGCCAGTGCTTCAAGTATGACAGTTAATTCACGAATGGGTATCCCATTCTTCAGGAGGTTTTTAAGCACGCGCTGGAGCAGTCCAATGGGTACTGCTCCATCTGCGGCAACAACTTCTCCGACCAATGACGGTTGAGTTGTGCGAAGCCGGTCAACGAGAAGTTGAACATCTTCGCGGGTCAATAATTCGTCGGCGTGTTTTTTTAGTGTTTCAGACAGGTGTGTAATGAAGACGGATTCCGGGTCGATTACGGTATATCCGTTTAATTCGGCTTTTTCCTTATTGGCTGGCGTAATCCACAAAGCGGGCAATCCATAAACGGGTTCAGCAGTTTCTATGCCCTCTACTTTGGTTTGGACGGCGCCGGAATCCATAGCGAGGAACATATCAGGCTCTAACCGCCCCTTTGCAACCGGCAGGTCAGTGAGCCTAATCTCGTAAGCAGTCGGCTCGATATTAATATTGTCCCGTAGGCGAATCAGTGGCATAACGAGGCCGAGTTGCTGGGCAAATTTTCTCCGCAGTGCCCCGATGCGGTCGAAGACAGTACTTTGTTTCCGGGGGTCCACCATACTAATCAATCTCACGCCGACATTTACAGAGATTCTGTCGATATCCAGCAGTTCTTCGACCGGTTGTTTCTCCGCCTTTGCTTGCTGCAGGAGGGTTTCGGGCTTTTTCTTAAGGCCCTTTTCAGATTGTGCCACAGCTCGTCCCATGAGGACGGTGCCGATAGCCAACAAGAAAAACGGCATTTTAGGCAGGCCGGGCACCAACGCCATCGCAGCGATGATGGAAGCAGCTATCATCAGCGGCTGGCTGGTCTTAAGAAACTGGCTTGACAAATCCTGGCTGACACTGCGGCTTGACGAGATTTTAGTTACCAAAAAGCCCGAACTTATTGAGATTATCATCGAGGGTATCTGGCTGACAAGTCCGTCGCCGATTGAAAGAATCGAATAGGTTTTTATGGCACCGCCAATCGTCATACCTCGTGTATAACCCATAGCTATGCCGCCGATGATGTTAATGGCGGTGATTATAATTCCCGCCTTGGCATCTCCGCGGATGAATTTACTGGCACCATCCATTGCCCCATAGAACTCGCTTTCCTTGACAATTTTTGCTCTTCGTTCGTTGGCCTGCGTCTCGGTAATAGTGCCGGCGTTAAGGTCTGCGTCAATTGCCATTTGCTTGCCGGGCATAGCATCAAGGGTAAAGCGGGCAGAAACTTCGCTTATTCGTTCGGCGCCTTTTGTGATTACTATAAATTGTATAACGACAAGGATTAAGAAAATCACCAGCCCGACGACGAAACTGCCGCCGGCAACGAAACCACCGAAGGTCTGGATAATTTTTCCGGCGCTGCCCTGTAGAAGTATCAATCTCGTTGAGGCGACGTTAAGAGAGAGGCGAAACAGCGTTACGAAGAGAAGCAGGGAAGGAAACGTAGATAATTCGAGCGGCTCTTTCGAGGATAAAGTGATTATTAAGACGGCCAGCGCCAATGATATACTGCAAGCCAGGAGCATATCCAACAATATCGTGGGCAGAGGGATTAAAAGGGTGGCAAGAACCACCACCAGGCCCACAGCCATAATAATATTGCTGTGGGCAGCCAGAGGCGTATTGAGCAGGTCCCCATTTGCTGATTTCGCCAAATGCGGTCCCAGCGATTCCGACGAATTTAACCTATCAGATAGTGCCATTATAATTTTTTCTCTAAAGCAGCGTGAACGCTGTGATACTAATTTAGGGCTCAGTCGGATTTACAGCAGAGTCACCAAGGCCGAGAATCTGTTTTATTCTAACTGCGAATCTGTCCTCTACCACGACCACATTTCCGGTAGCGAACTTGGTGTCCCTCAGGTATAAGTCTACCGGAGCATCAATAGGTTTATCGAGTCTCAATACCGAGCCGGGTCCAAGCTGTAAAAGCTGCCGGACTGGTATCTCTGTCTGGCCAATAGAAACCGTAACAAGTATGCTCATATTCAGCAGGATTCCGATACCTCCGCCGGCACCTAAGTCCTCGCTCGGAGCAGCTTCGGAGAATTCAACGGGTTGTGCCTGCGTTTTTGACTCCGCTTTGTTTTCCGATGCGTCGGGGGCATCGGGATTTTCCTGGTTCTGGTTTTCTTCTACGGCTTCAGCTGTTTCTGCCATATTTTTTCCTTTCGTATTGGGTTTAGCCTACAAAGTGCACATCGATTAACAATCGACACTTATAATCTGCCATGCGTTATTTCCTCTCCGCCAATTCTTTCTGTAATTACCACGGCGTACCTGCCGGCTGATTTTGCAGGACGACCGCGGAAAGCCATCTGGTCGTTTACCATCACTTCAGCCGGCTTATCAATTGCTTTATCGAGTAACAATATGTCATCGACCTGGAGACTCATCATCTCGTCGAAAGTAAGCACAGTAGAAGCCAGTTGAGCAGTAACAGAAACCGATATTTGCTGCAAATGGTTAAGGATTGCTTTTGAAATATCCTCGGCTGAGAATTCACCGGCAACTTGTGCGGTTTTTCCTACAACAGGTTCCAGGGCGTCACAGAGCATCAAAAGGTAAGCTTCAGTATCGTCTGAGTCGCTTTTCTTGACGTTAAAAGTAATCTTGCAGAGTTCTTCTGTGCCTTTCAGTTCAAGAGGCAGCAGTCTTCTGACGATGTTCTTGGCCGGCTGGAAATCACAGTCGCTGTGAGAGTCGGAAAGCGCCTCAACAATGGCAGAGGCAATGTCTAATAAGAGCGATTCTTCCAATTGTGATAAATCGCTTCTCGAATCTTCTTTGGATTCGGTGTCCCCGAGCAATTGTGTTGCCCAGATGAATGCAGTTTTAAGAGGTATGCCGATGAGTCCGCATGGATGCGCCTCGTCGGTGCCAAAAGCGAGGTAATAATCATTCTGTTCGCTCTCTACGGCCTGGTCGAGAAGCTCGTTAGCAAAGTGCTGGGTGGTCGAGACAATTGTTACGTTGAAGTCACCGTGACATAAAGTGGCAAATTTCTGAGCAATCGTTTTGTCTGTTTTTTTTGTGAAATCATCAAGCATGTGGAGCTGGCTGTGAGTAAAACAGTGAGGCTGTTGCCAATTGTATTCGGCAGCCTCTATTTGTGTGGTATCCTCCATTATTGGCCCGGAACCGAGAGCCGCAAGAATCTGTTGTATCTTTTTTTTGCTTAAGTTGTTATTACGTGCGTCATTCATTGTATAGCGAATTCCTTAAAAAGAACGTGCTTGATTTGAGGCCTGGCATCAGGGAAAAGCTTTTCGTTAAAAGAATCGAGTATTTGCGATTGAATACGCCTGAGGTTCCTATCACCTCTGATATCTTCCAGCGTCAGGCTCGCAAGATAAATAGTAAGCCAACTTGTCAGAATAGGTTTTTTCTCCTCATCAAGAAAAGCGGTGTATTTCTGCTTGTCCATCTCGGCGCTGATTTCCAGTGTTATGGCCGCTCGAACATATCGTGTTACGCCGTGTACATTAAGATTTGCCACAACTGGGTCTAACTCATAATACCAGGTCTTTTGATTCGGCAGCTTGCCGGACCCGGTTAAATCGGGGACGTCCACTTTCAGGTCCTCTGGCTGCGTTAGTTTTGCTTGTTCGGCTCTCTGGGGCGTGCTGGAACCGGCAAATAATCGACCGAGTCCGAGGCCGGCACCGGCGCAAAGAACTACTGCAACAGCCATTATTATCCACGGCAGCAAGCCGCTG
>CAZWKM010000047.1:0-9556 GCA_964634165.1 uncultured Pirellulales bacterium
GGCGGAAAATAACTAGACCCCGTTAGATATGAAATTATCTCACGGGGTAAATGTGATTTTTGCTGGCTTTCCTGAGACAGGCGGCTATACTTTGTGGCAAATATCGACGGTAGGCTGAATTTTGCATAATAACGGAGTATAGGTATGCGGAAAAAGCTGTTTGTTCTGGTTATTTTAATTTTGCTGCCGGCATTGCCGACGAAATCGGGGTCGGCTATTGAGGGCGGGGTTGCCAGTGAGAAGGCCAGCCCCGTTAGAAGTAAGTCGCCATTGGTGACTGCCACACTTTCGGCGCGGACTTCTAACGGGGCCAGCGCTTTTGTCGGCCAGGATTTGCACTTAGCAGGCGGTGTGCTTTTAAGCGGACAGAGCCGTACCGGCGAGCATATTCTTGTTTTGCGGGACGGATTTTCGATGTCGGTCGGGGCCAACCAATTTTCCAGCGATAGTGCGGTAGTATGGCTTAAAGCAGAGCCAACGGAATTTCGCGGTCGCGTTCGTATTGATGTAAATGCTCGGGTGTACCTGGAGGGCAATGTATCGCTTAAAAAAACCAAAGGCGCCAAGACCACCGGTTTGAGTGAGACGGTGGTTGAAAAGGGCGAGTCGATGGTTGTTCGGTTCGGTGTGAGCGGAGAGGTTTTTGTAACGGCGAAGAAAAGGGAATTGGGTGACCCTTGTGGATTAGAGCTTTACTCCAGGGCGCTTGCGGTAGTGGTGCCTGTTGAGCCGAAGCTGGAACTGAGGCCTGAGGCCCGGGTGCCTGAATTGCCGACAGAGAAGATACCCCCGAAGAGACCGGCTGAAGAAGCGGTTACTGTCAAGCCGGTTGAAGTAGTCCCTGAGCCGGAAGAGAAGGATCCTCGTTTCCGGTATCCGGTGAATATATCGCCTGCGGGGGAGACTCCGCTGAAGATGGAGTCTGCCAAGGCGGCGGACGGGACGGATATTGCAACGGTGATGCCAAGGTTCTATGTGTGGCAGAAGCAGGATGAGGAGGGTGGTTTGCTGGAGCTGCAGGCCGATAGGGCGGTTATATTTTATTCAAGTAGAGGGCTTGTGGCCCCCGTGCCTTCTTACGAAGGCAAGAACGGGGGCGGAGGTGCGGAAGACATTTTGGCCGGGGGGGCTTGGAAAGCGATTTATATGTCGGGCGACGTTGTGATGACCGAAGGCCAGCGGACGATTCGGGCTGAAGAGATGTACTACGATTTCGAGAGGAAAAAGGGCCTTGCGATAGGCGCGGTGATGCGGAATTTCGATGCGGCCCGCGGGATACCGATTTATGTTCGGGCGGCGAAGCTGCAGCAGATTGCGGAAAATAAATTTGCCGCTGATGATATCACCTTGACAAGCAGTGAATTTTACCTGCCTCAGGTTTCGCTTAATGCCTCGAGAGTGATTATCACTGATACGACTCCTGTAGATGAGCGATTGGGCAGGGCTTCTGATAGTAGTTATGATGCCGAGATGCGTGATGTGCGTTTGAAAGTGGGTGATACAACGATTTTCTACTGGCCTTTTCTGCGCAGTAACATGCAAAGGCCTGATGTTCCGCTCAAGAGCGCCCATATCGGTCATGATAATACCTGGGGGACATCGGTTGAGACGCGATGGTATTTGGCGCGGCTATTGGGATTGCGGGAGACGGAAGGGACGGACAGCACTCTTGCGCTGGATTATTATGGCAAGCGCGGGGTCGGCGCCGGCGTGGAGATTGATTATGAAAGAGAGGATTATTTCGGCAGACTTTTAGGTTATATTATACGAGATAGCGGTGAGGACAGGCTGGGCAGGTACAGCAGTCGCAGAGACGTTGAGCCGCCCCGTGAGCTTCGCGGGCGGTTTCTCTGGCAGCACAGGCATTTTCTGCCTTACAACTGGCAGCTTACCAGCGGGGTCAGTTACTCATCTGATGAGAATTTTATCGAGAGTTATTATCGCAACGAATTTAACGTGGGCGAGAGGCAGGAAACGTATGTGCATCTAAAACGTCTGCAGGACAACTGGGCGCTGTCTTTTCTGGGCAAGGGGCGGATAAACGATTTTGCCGATGAGCTGGAAGAGCTGCCCGGCGTCGGGTTTCACGTGACGGGCCAGTCACTTTTTAATGATATGTTTACTTTGTACAGCGATACTGAAGTCAGCCGGCTGCGACAGAGGATAGGCAACGAACATACGACCGCAATCAACGAGGAGGGCTTTTCATTTATGTCGCAGAGGGTTGAGCTTGATATGCCAATTCGCACTGCAGCTTTCAAGATTATGCCGTTTGTGGCCGGGACTTTTGGCTATGATGACCGCAGCGGCTTTAGAAGGTCGCTTGTGGACGGAAGCTCTACGGGCAGTTTTGGCGAGGACAAGGTCTGGCTTGGTGAGGCAGGCGTTCGTGTATCAAGTCAATACTGGAAGGTTTATCCTGATGTCAAATCGCGACTGTGGGATTTGAACCAATTGCGTCATATCATAAAGCCGCAATTGACGGCTGTTCTTTACGAGGAAAATGACTCTGTTGTTAAGCAACATGATATTCTGAACGTAGGCCTTTCTCAGCGGCTGCAAACCAAGAGGGGAACCGCTGATAAACGGCGGACGGTTGATTGGATGCGGCTGGATACGGACTTTACGTGGGTGAACGACTCTGAGAGCGCTGATACCGCCGGGCCTGATAGATTTATCTGGAACAGGCCGATTGTGCCGATGAGAGTGCTTTCGGCACCCGATATCTTTAACAGTGACCTTGGGAGCGGACTGCGCAGATTTGAGATGTTCGGGCCGAGGCGCAATTACTTCGGCGCCGACTATATCTGGCGTCTGAGCGATACGTCCGCCGTGTTGAGTGATATGCATTTTGATATGCAAAGCGGCGTGGTGCAGCAATTTAACGTTGGTTTTTCGCACCTGCGCTGGCCTAATTTGAGTTATTATATAGGGAGCAGATATTTGCGGCGTGTCGAGGTTCTGGACGAGAAAGGGTCGAATGCGTTTACTTTTGCGGCTACTTACGTCCTTGACCCGCGCTATACGGTTGTATATTCTGCGCAGTATGATTTTGACTACGGTGCAAATATACGAAGTGATATCACGCTTATAAGGCGGTATCACAGGGTTTATTGTGGTATTACGTACAGTGCGGACGAGTCTCTGGACAGACATGCAATTGTATTTAGTATATGGCCGCAGGGGATTCCGGAAATGGCGATTGGGCCGAGAAGGTATGTGGGACGGGGTGGTTACGATTGATTATTGAAAAGAAGAGAAGAACATAAGGCAAAAGTTACAGCAAGAATCAGCAGATATAGTAAATACGGAATAGTAAATAGTGAATTGACAAAGGAGATTGCTATGGCGTTGGTTAATACCAAAAAGATGTTCGAGATGGCCTACAAGGGCGGCTATGCAGTTGGTGCGTTCAACGTGAACAATATGGAGATTACGCAGGGTATTATAGAGGGGGTGGCTGAAGAAAAGGCCCCGCTTATTCTGCAGGTGTCGCGAGGCGGACGTAAGTATGCGAGCCTTAGCTATTTGAGGGCCATCATTGATGTGGTGGTTGCGGAAAATCCGGACATCCCTATCGCAATAAACCTGGACCACGGTGATAATTTTGAGACTTGCAAACAATTCGTGGACGCCGGCTTTACGTCGGTGATGATAGACGCTTCAAAACAGCCGTTTGAAGAAAACATTAGAGTTACCAGGGATGTGGTCGAATATGCGCACGCTCACGACGCTGTTGTTGAAGCAGAACTGGGCCAGTTAGGTGGAATCGAAGAGGATGTGGTTGGGGTCGAAGATGTGAGCAAGCACGTGGCTGACCCGGACCAGGCGGTAGAGTTTGTTGAAAAAACCGGCTGCGATTCTCTGGCGGTGGCTTGCGGGACGAGCCACGGTGCATACAAGTTCAAGGTCGAGCCGAAGCTGGCCTTCGATGTGATACAAAAGATAGGCGACAGACTGCCCGGCTTTCCACTGGTTATGCACGGCTCGAGCAGTGTGCTGGTGGAGTTTGTGGACCTTATTAACAAATACGGCGGGGATATGCCGAATGCAATGGGTGTGCCGGAGGCGTCGGTCAGCAAGGCGGCGAAGATGGCAATCTGCAAGGTCAATATCGATACGGATTTGCGGCTGGCTCTGACGGCTAAAATCAGGCAGGTTTTTGCCGAGAAGCCCAGCGAGTTTGACCCGCGTAAATACCTCGGCCCTGGCAGAGAAGCTATTAAAGATATGGTTAAACATAAGCTTCACGTTGTAGGTTGTGCCGGAAAGGCAGCGGAGTGTATGTAAGCTCGATACTCGATGCTCGTGGCTCGTCCCTCGTTTGGCATACGGGTCACGGTAGATGGGTTACGAACTACAAGATACGAATCACGAGATGCTAAATATGAGATATCTAATCAGTTTGACGGTAATTGTGTTTTTGTGTGCTGGTTATGGAATTGAGGTTCAGTCGGCGCCCGTTGAACCCCGTCCGGCAACAAGCAGTGGGCAGGCCAACGTTGTTGAATCGGTTTGTGAGCTAATTTGCCAGGGTCAATTCGATGCTGCCGATGAGCTGATAGGCGAGCGTTCGCGGCTTGGTCAGTTAGCGAAGATTGTTCAGGAATACAAGGATATAAGCCAACGGCGTCAGTCAGCTCGAGGGGCGGCTTACGAAGAACAATTAGCTGAGCTGGAAAAGTTCCGAGCCGAAGCAGATGCCAACGCAGTAAACGATGTAGGGTTCCCGCAAAGCGGGGTCGCTGTAAATGATATTCCTGCGGTGTTTTCGGTTATTGTCAGGGCGTGCGAGTTTGCGGATGAGGCGCAGAGAGAGCAGTTTCTGTCTGATTCGTTCGTAAAGCAGGTTTTTCAACAAGCGATGGACAGCGCGCTCGAGTTCGAGTCGGAAGGAAAATGGCTTGACTCATACACAAATTGCTACTATTGGCTGCAGACAATCGAGCCGGACAATGAGGCGTATTCAGATTATGCCGAGCAGCTTCTGGACAAGGCAACTATTGTGGCGTCTTTTCAAGACAGCCCCTGTGAGACCCGCAAGGAGCGTTATGAAGGGGTGAAGGAAGAGATGTTTGTTCGGGCGATTAGTGCCCTGAAATCCAATTACGTCAGTATTATCGATTATCGTCAAATGGCGGCCAAAGCTATCAGGCGCTGCGAGCTGCTGGGTGAGGTGATGAAATTTCCGATTGACGATTTTCAATTGATAGTTGAAAATCGAAAATCTCTATCGGCGTGGTCGGTGGCTCTGGCAGCGGTTCTGGATGAGGTAGAGCATTCGCCCAGGGGTGTAAGTAAAGATGAGTTCATAGATGTTTTTGAGAAGGTCCTGGCACTGAACACAACAACCGCCCAATTTCCCCGCCCGGTACTGGTCGCCCAGTTTGCAGAGGCAGCATTGTCTGCGCTTGACCCTTATACGGTTATGGTTTGGCCCAGGCAGGTGCGTGATTTTGAGAAGATGATGACGAATGAGTTTACTGGTATCGGGATAGAGATTTCGAAACGGCAAGGGCTGTTGACGGTAGCGAGTCTTTTGCCTGATACGCCGGCGTACAACTCCGGTCTTGATGCAGGAGATGTGATAGAAGCGGCAGACGGGGTTGAAACGAAGGACATGACTCTTATCTGTGCGGTCCGCAAGATTACCGGTCAAGCGGGCACAAAAGTAACGTTGACGATAAGACGTGCGGGGGAGGAGGGAACCAGGGATATTACCATAACCAGAGCGAAGATAATTGTTCCGACGATTCGCGGCTGGCAAAGGACCGAAACAGGCCGCTGGCTGTATATGATTGATGAGAAGAACAAAATCGGTTATGTCCGCATTACCGGTTTTTCCGCAGAGACCGCTTCGGGCTTAGAAAAAGTTCTGACCGGCCTTGAGGCCGAAGGGTTGAAGGGATTGATTCTGGATTTGCGATTCAATTCGGGGGGGTTTTTAGATAGTGCCATTGCGGTAACCGATAAATTCGTCGAAGAAGGACGGATAGTCATCACGCGTCCGCGGTCGTGGCTGTCGTCGACTTACGCATCGGCACACAAGGAGAAGACGCACCCGAATTATCCGCTTGTTATGCTGATTAATTCCAGCTCGGCGAGCGCTTCTGAGATAGTGGCGGGGGCATTGCAAGACCCGAAACATAAGCGGGCAATTTTGGTCGGGGAAAGGACTCACGGCAAAGGCAGCGTGCAGGGTATAACGCATTATCCGGGCGGAGGAGCGCAACTGAAATATACGATGGCGTATTATCATTTACCTTCCGACCAAAGAGTTAAAAGCCGGGAGACTATGAAA
Source organism: uncultured Pirellulales bacterium (assembly GCA_964634165.1). Taxonomy (GTDB): domain Bacteria; phylum Planctomycetota; class Phycisphaerae; order Sedimentisphaerales; family Anaerobacaceae; genus JAUVYQ01. Next base: position 6,302 of record CAZWKM010000047.1, read on the forward strand.
AAACAAGGTAGAAAGGATTGGGGCATCGGGCCGGATATCGAAATCAAATTAAGAAGCGATGAGCTCAGGAAAATGATTGATATCCAGAGGGATAATGACGTGCTGGTTAAGGCCGACCACGACAAGGGCGGCGCAGCGCTGAAAAAGCATACGGTCGAGGAAACCCTTGCGGCTGACCCGCAACTGGCGGTTGGCGTTCTGGCCGTTAAGAGTAAGTTGATTCAAGCCGGCGCTCTGGTTTTGAGTGTAAATTGACTTTCAGTTAAAGGGATGTGCGGATTTGACAAACCCAGAAGATACAGTAAGAGATTCTTCGCGGAGCCGGCCCTCGGGCGAAGCGAAGGGCTCAGAAGGGCAGGACAGGTTTGAACGGCAAAGGCAAGAGAAACTGTCTCGGATTAAGCAATTAGGCATTGACCCTTACGGCGGCAGATATGAGGGGGCCGAGCGTTCCTGCGATATCAAGAGCAGATTTAAGGATGGCGATGAGAAGCAGCGTGCCAGATGTGCCGGCAGGATTGTGCTGCTGAGGGACATCGGGAAGCTGATATTTATTACTCTGCGGGACTGGAGCGGGACCATCCAGGTGGGGTTGAGCAAAAATCTGCTGGGTTCCGGTGCGTCGGGATGGCCCCTTGCGAAGCTGCTTGAGCTTGGCGATATAATCGGCGCCTCCGGTCAATTGGGTAAGACCAAAACCGGTGAGATTACCGTATGGGCTGATAGTGTTTCGCTTTTGAGCAAATGTTTGCGTCAGCCGCCGGAGAAGTTTCACGGATTGAGCGATATTGACCTTCGTTATCGGCAGAGGTTTGTGGATTTGTGGGCCAATCCTGAAGTGATGGAGCGTTTTAAGAAGCGCAGTGCCATCATCGCTACGATTCGTGAATTTCTGCACGGCCGGGGTTTTCTGGAAGTTGAGACGCCGATGATGCAACGAAAACCCGGCGGGGCCGCGGCAAAGCCGTTTGTTACATATGCAAACAAGCTGGATATGGATTTGTTTTTGCGGATTGCTCCGGAGCTGTTTCTGAAAAGACTGCTGGTCGGGGGGATGGAAAAGGTCTTTGAGATAAACCGCAATTTTCGTAACGAAGGCCTGAGCAGGCAGCACAACCCGGAATTTACGATGCTGGAATTGTATCAGGCCTACGCCGATTACAATGTGATGATGGATTTGACCGAAGAGATTATCTGTTTGCTGGTGGAAAAATACTGCGGCGACACGCGGGTCCAATTCGGTGAGGAGACAGTCGATTATACTCGACCGTGGCGGCGGGCGCGGTATTCGGAGCTTCTAAAAGAACACAGCGGCTGCGATATTGAAGATATAAAAGCTGTGAGGATGAGAGCGGCCGGCCTTGGGTTGGATGAGGAGGATATGGACGATGTGGTGGTTATCAATGAGGTGTTTAATGCCACGGTTGAGGACAATCTTGTTGACCCGACGTTTGTGATGGATTATCCGGCGGCGTTGTGTCCGTTGACCAGACGCAAAAAAGACGAGCCGAAGTACGCCGAGCGGTTTGAGCTGTATGTAGCCGGGATGGAGCTGGCCAACGCCTATACGGAGCTAAATGACCCAGCGGTTCAGGAGGAGAACTTCAAAATCCAGCTTCGGGGGCAGGAAGAATCGATGGCGAGGATGGATAAAGATTTTATAACGGCGTTGAAGTATGGTATGCCGCCGGCAGGGGGGTTGGGTATTGGAATTGACAGGTTGGTAATGGTCTTGACCGGCGCTACGAGTATTCGTGACGTGGTGCTGTTTCCGCTGCTAAAACCTACAAAAGATTAACCGCGGAGAACGCGGAGAGCGCAGAGAAAAGATAGAATAGAAGGAAAAGAAGATGGATTCCTGCTCCGTCTAAAGCCGGATCTTGGATTTTACAGGAACGACAATATTAAAAATCTCTGCGTGCTCTGCGAACTCGGTGGTAAAAAGAAATTGATTGGACTTGCGATGTTGAAATTATTTTTGTGGCTGCGATACCTGCGTAAGAAAAAAATTGTATTTTTAAGCATTGCGGCAGTTGCTCTGTCTGTGGCGCTATTGATAGTTGTTGCGAGTCTGTTCACCGGTTTTATCAATGTGTTCGAGCAGAGCGCAGTTGAGACAATAGGTGACGTTGTTCTTGCGCCGCCGATTAAATCGCCGCCGATTAAATTTGCAAAATACCCATTGTTTATCGAACGTCTGGAGCAAACAAGTGCGGTGAGTGCGGCCACGGCGACTCTATCGGCTGAAGGGCTGTTACATCTGCCTGAAGGCAATGTTCGTATGGTGAAAATTTGGGGTATCGAGCCGGGACGGCGAGCGAAGGTAACGGGTTTTAAGCGGTCTTTGCTTAAGCAGAAGGAGTCGCCCGGCGAACCATCTTTTAAGGTCAGTGGTTTTCCAGAAGACATCGGAGGATTTGTGGGGGTCGGCGTGGTGGCGGCGCCCGACGAAAAGACAGATGAGTATGATTTCGAGGCGGTTGAGAAGATGGTCGGCCAACGTGTTGTTCTTACTACAGGGACGGTCATCGAGAATTCCAAGCAAGAGGGAACAGGAGGAGCAGGGGGCCGATTTAAGAGAAAGATTGTGCCATTTAGAATTGCAGATATCGTTTTCACGGGGGTATATTATGTTGATAAGATGTTTATTTACCTTCCCATAGAAGAAGTGCAAAAAACCTTATACCCGAATGAAGACGGTCAAGTTGCCGACCAGATTCAAATTAAACTTGCCGGTGACGTAGAGGCGGATTTGGCAAAGGCGCAGATTCGGGGGGTATGGCAGGTATTCGCCGCTGAGCAGCTTGGCTGGGGTCCATATCTTATAAGAGAAACCTCTATCAAGACGGCTAAACAGATGCAAAGCCAGTATGTGGCTGAACTGCGGAAGCAAATGGGAGTTCTGTTATTGATAATCGTGGTTGTCAGTGTCAGTGTGGTCGTTCTGATTTTCTGCATATTCTATATGATTGCGAGCATAAAGCAGCGGGACATTGCAATAATAAAAAGCTGCGGGACAGCGAGCAGTTCGGTGGCGTTGATTTTTGTCGGGTTCGGCGCCTGTGTTGGAATAATAGGCTCGGGCATTGGAGCTGCGCTGGGATATGTTATTACAAAAAATATAAATACGATTGAGGAGTGGATAAGGATAATCTTCGGATTGAAGCTGTGGAAAAGCAGCGTGTATATGTTTAGCAAGATACCCAGCGAGGTCAATTGGGTCTGGGCCCTGGTTTTTGTATTGTTGGCAATTGC
>CAZWKM010000048.1:0-9542 GCA_964634165.1 uncultured Pirellulales bacterium
GCGGATTCCGACTGGTAGAACAGTGCGAAGAACATGGATACAAACAGAAAGATGAAACAGAGTCTACCCAGTGTCCTAATCCCTTCCTTATCGAGCGTTTCTCGCCAACCGGTTTTGCCGGCCGGAGGGATGTGCACAAGCTTGTATCGGCCCAAGAAGTAAGACAGCGTTGCGAAAAGCATGAAGGCCCCGGGGACTCCGAATCCAACTGCAGGGCCATACTTATCCAATAGGCGCGGACAGAGATACATCGAGATACAGGCACCCAGGTTTATCGAAAAGTAAAACCAGCCGTAGAATTTTGTTAACAAGTGTTTGTTAGAGGCACCAAACTGGTCACCTACATTGGCCGACAAACACGGCTTGATAATCCCGGAGGCCATGGCAATCAGTGCAAGGCCCCCAAACAAGCCCAGGCGGGTGTGATCCAGCGCTAATATTACAAATCCGACACAGTAAACCATCGAGAACCAGATAATGGCCTTAAATTTGCCAAGCCAGACATCTGAGATTACTGCACCTATCAGCGGCATAAAATAGACCGCGGAGATAAACCAGTGGAACCACTCCTTGGCGGGCTCTTCGGCCATGACGTCCGGCGTTCCGTTGGCCCCCATGAGATTTCTGGTCATGAACACCACGAGTATGGAACTCATACCGTAAAACGCGAAACGCTCAGATGCCTCGGTGGTAAGGATACACGGCATGCCTGGGGGCATTTTTTTCGATGGAATTGGTGCTGTTAGATACTTGCTCTTAGCCATAATTACTTATACGCTTCTTTTTGTTAGAGAAACATTATCCATCGGGTTTTTGACCCAAAGATTTTCCAATCTCTGCTCAACAAGATTGTGGTATATTACACGTATTACCGCCCAATATCAAAGAAGAAATCGCCGAAGGTTAAAAATAACAAGGATTGCACGCTGGCTATTGAAAATTGGCCTTTTAAAATCCACTTGCTTTTAATCTCTGGAGCTGATAATATTCCGACGAAAGAATATAAATATGAAAGGAGTATCAAATTATGAAAACTTTATCAACCGTAATTACCCTCTTGACAATAAGTGTCGTTCTCTTTGGTTGTGGACCTAACGTAAGAGAAAAACAGTTGCAAAAGTTCGTTACAGCACATGTGGAAAAAATCAAACCTATGGCCAAAGAAACGAGTCTTGCTTCCTGGGACGCCGCACTTAGCGGTAAACCTGAAGATTATGATAAAGTCAGCAAATTGACACTCGAGATTCGTCAGGTTTACAGCAACTCGGAAGAGTTTGCTTTCCTTAAAGATATAAAAGAATCCGGACAGGTGAAGGATGCGAGACTGGCCCGGCAATTGGATGTGTTGCACAAGGCCTATCTAAAGAACCAGATAGAGCCGCAGCTTCTGAAAAAAATTGTTGATTTGGGCACGGAGATTGAAAAGAACTTCAGTACTTTCCGCGGGACCATTGAGGGCAAAAAGGTTACTGACAATAAGATCAAAGAAATTCTAAAAACGGAAACAGATTCCCATAAAAGAAAACAAACCTGGCTGGCCAGCAAGCAAGTGGGAGCTGTGGTTGCAGATGATATCATCCAATTGGTCAAGCTGCGAAACCAGGCGGCCCGAAAGCTTGGCTTTGACAATTATCATACTCTTTCTCTTACCACCCGTGAACAGGATGTCAAAGAACTGGACAGAATTTTCAATGAGCTTTACGAGCTGACCAACGAGCCCTTTGCCAAATTAAAGGCTGAACTGGACCGGATGTTGGCCGCTAAGTGCGGCATCGCCGTTACGGAACTTATGCCCTGGCATTATCATGACCCGTTCTTTCAGGAAACCCCTATGGTATATGAGCTTGATTTGGACACATATTATAAAGATAAAGACATCAAGGAACTGGCAGCAGGGTTTTATGCTGGTATTGGGTTGCCCGTGGAATCTATACTTGCAAACAGCGACCTGTATGAGCGCGAAGGCAAAAATCCGCACGCTTTTTGCACGGATATAGATAAAGAAGGCGACGTGCGCATTCTGTGTAATATTAAAAATAACGAATACTGGATGGAGGTGACACTGCACGAATTGGGCCACGCCGTTTACGACAAATACCAGGACCCGAAAGTGCCGTACTTGCTCAGAGAACCGGCACACATTTTTACAACGGAAGCCATCGCAATGTTTTTCGGCCGATTGAGCCGTAATCCCGCCTGGATGCAGAAAATGCTGGAACTTTCCGATGAACAACGAGCGGAAATCGAAAAAGTCAGCGGCAAGTACGCCCAGCTCAAACAAATCATTTTTGCTCGTTGGGATATGGTTATGTATGATTTTGAAAAGCAGCTTTATGCAAATCCCGACCAGGACCTCAATTCCCTCTGGTGGCAAATGGTTGAGAAATATCAGTTCCTGAAAAGGCCGCAAGGCCGTAATGAGCCGGATTGGGCTGCCAAAATTCATTTCACTGCTGCGCCCTGTTATTATCACAACTATATGTTAGGTGAATTGTTGGCCTCTCAACTGCATCACCATATCGTTCACAATATTCTAAAGCTTGAATCGGATGAAGGCGTCAGTTATGTTGGTCAGCGTAAGGCCGGCGATTTTCTGACCGAGAAAGTCTTTGAAGCCGGAGCACTCTATCATTGGAACGAGATGATTGAACGGGCAACAGGGCACCCTCTGACGCCGAGATACTATGTCGACCAGTTTGTCAAAAGTAGAAACGATTAACCGCAGAGAACGCTGAGAGCGCAGAGAAAAACAAGAATAAAAGCGGAAGGAATGGCACAGCTTCGCCTCAAATCAAATATTAAAAATCTCTGCGTGCTCTGCGAACTCGGCGGTAAAAAAATTGGGACAGGTGAGCTATGAATTCACAGGGACGTTCGTTACCGGAAATTACTGTTAAGGCGGTTATTTTAGGCGTGGTGCTTTCGGTGGTGCTGGCAGCGGCGAACGCCTATTTCGGCTTATATGCCGGGATGACGGTTTCGGCGTCAATACCGGCTGCGGTGATCTCGATGGGAGTGCTGCGGTTCTTTCGGCGCAGCAATATCTTAGAGAACAACATTGTCCAGACGGCGGCATCGGCGGGTGAATCACTGGCGGCGGGTGTCATCTTTACGCTGCCGGCGCTGGTGATACTCGGCACGTGGGAAAGTTTCAGCTTCAAGTGGGTCGCCATAATCGCCGGGTTTGGTGGAGTGTTAGGCGTGCTATTTACGATACCCCTGCGGCGGTCACTGATTGTTGAAGGCAAGCTCAAGTTTCCCGAAGGTATAGCCACAGCGGAGGTCCTCGAAGCGGGCGAACACGGTGGTTCGGGTGTCATGCATATCGTCAAAGCAGCCGTCGCAGGGGGGCTGTTTAAAATTGGCTCCGGCGGATTGGGGCTTTGGCCGGGGAAGTTCGAGGTGGCAAGAAGGCTTGGACCGACAGTGGGGTACTTCGGGTCCGACCTAAGTCCGGCCTTGCTTTCAGTGGGATACATCGTTGGATTGAATATCGCGGTGCTGATTTTCCTGGGAGGGCTTTTTAATTGGCTTATTGCGATTCCGATTTACGCGGCTGTTCAGGGTCGGCCGCCCGACGGAGAACAACTCAGTGCCGTAGAGTGGGCGTTTGAAATCTGGTCTTCCCAGACGCGGTATATCGGCGTAGGCGGGATGGTGGTAGGGGGGCTCTGGACCATCTTCCACATTCGCAAATCACTGTTGAGCGGGATAACCAGCGGGCTTAAAGCATATCGCAATCTGGCCGGCGGGCAAGCCGAGGTTGCCAGAACCGAAAAAGATATGCCGATGAAATGGGTTCTGGTCCTGATAGTCGCCTCGGTTGTGCCTTTGTTTTTGCTGTATCAGGTGTTTGTTCAGCAGGTGCACATATCGGTGACGATGGCATTGATAATGTTGGTGACCGGGTTTGTGTTCTCAGCGGTGGCGGGCTATATGGCGGGACTTGTGGGCTCATCAAACAACCCAATTTCGGGTGTGACCGTAGCGACGGTGATGGTTTCGTCGCTGCTGTTGTTAGTGCTGATGGGCGCCGGTGCTAAGAACGGCCCGGCTGCGGCAATCATCATCGGCAGCGTCGTCTGCTGTGCAGCGGCAATAGCAGGCGACAATATGCAGGACTTAAAGGCCGGCTATATCGTCAAGGCCACGCCCTGGAAGCAGCAGGTTATGCAGCTTGTAGGGACGGTTTCAGCGGCACTGGTATTAGCGCCGGTGATGATAATGCTGCAGAAGGCCTATGGTTTTGTCGGTCAGCCCGACGCCGGCCCAAAGGCGTTAGCTGCGCCGCAGGCGAATCTGATGGCTTCGGTTGCACAGGGGGTTTTCAAGGGGGAGCTCCCGTGGAGTTTCATTTGCATAGGAATGGCGGTTGCTGTCAGCGTGATATTGCTGGATTTGTACCTCCAGAAAAGGGGCAGTGCCTTTCGCACGCCCGTGCTGGCCGTTGCGATTGGCTTCTACCTCCCCTTTGAATTGTCTGTGCCTATCTTTGCCGGGGGATTAATCCACCATGCCATCAAGGTATACAACAGAAAACGCAGCATACCTAAGGAGAAGGTAGAAGGTGCCAATCGAAACGGACTGCTGTTTGCCTCGGGCCTCATCACCGGTGAGGCACTGATGGGAATTCTACTGGCGGTACCAATAATACTTCTCAAGCAAATAGATATAACTTTGCCCTACTGGTATATAGATCAGATTATTGTGAAGCTATTGATGGTGTTTGGTATAGAAATGCCTTTTGTGCCGCCGGTCGGTGCTGTTCTGGGGACGGTTCTGCTGCTTGGTGTGGCTTACTGGCTGTATCGAACCGCTCGTGGGAAAATGAAAAGTTAAGGGCATAATTTATTCGGTCAACTGACGAATCTTCTGAAGGACCTCAATAAATTGGGTGTGTGCCTTATCTAAATAAGTATTTACCTCGTCGATATACCCGTCCGCCGACGCCGACCAGACCCGGTTCAGATACCGTTCCCCCGCTGCAAAATAGCTCATCACATCCGCATAAGCGTCCAGGCCATGTACTTGTGCGATACTCTCTCGGGCATCCACAAAGGTTGCCAAATCCGCACGAAAGAGTTCGTCGATGCGGTAGCGCACATCGTAGGTGTCGATGGATTGTTTTTCTGCGTTGAGCCGTGTAATATTTTCTACGATGCGGCTCAGACTGCTCTCAATGGATTGGATGTTGGAATCCAGTGTTCCTTCCGCTCGGCTCTTCTGCCGCTCGCCCACCCGAATCAGCACGATACCCGCAGCACCAACGACAAGTGCCCCTGAGAAAAAGACCCATTGCACTCTGAATTCATCAAGCACGGCGACCAGGGCTCCGGCCAGGAATCCGAAGGTTATCATTACGTATCCAAATTTTTTCATAATGGTCTGTCCTTATTGGCCCATTGCACCGGTGAAAATGTAATACAATGCGAATCCGACTCCGACCAGGGCTTCCCCTACTATAAGACCGGCGGCGACGGGAATACCAACCTCTTCGCTGAAGCGATGGCCCTTCTTCCAGTCCACCAGAAGCCGCAGCAGCATCCCGATAGAGTAAGTGAGGACGATACTGAACGGCAGATAAAAGCCGAGGCCGACTAAGATGCCGAGTCCGCCGATACCGCTTGCGCTCAGCAAGGCCCCAAGGCCGGCACCGGCTATGTATTTCTGCAGGGGAACCTCTCCGCCGAGGATACCCTTTATCATGCTGGCCAGTGCCTGGCCCTGCGGTGCCGGAAGCCGTTCGCTGCCTAATGTATAGGCCTTGTGGAGGACGAATATCAGAGCCATGACCACGATGGGGCCCAGCCAGGTGGCAAGAAACTGACCTATCTGCTGTTTTTTGGGCGAAGCGCCAACCAGATAGCCGGTTTTCAAATCCAGCATCAGGTCGGTCGCCTGCGCCATTGCCACGCACGCAGCCGCGCCGACCATAACCGACGAAATTATAGCCGCCTTGTCACCAAGGCCGCTGGAGATAACGATAAGAATAGTTACTGCAATGAGGGTCATACCGCTTAACGGCGACCAGTTCGTTCGGCCTATACATTCGGACAGGATAACGCCTGCGATCCATATCCAGCCGGTACCCAGCAGAGCCATCAGCCCGCCCCGGATGATACCCATTTCCTTGACGGATAGAACAGCAATGACAAAGAGCAGAAGTGTCGCACCGGCGATTCCTATGTACAGCAGGCGAATCGGCATCTCGTCTTTTGACAGCGCCGTTTTTAATTTTGCCGCTGTTTGCATACTCCGAACCGCGCTGATGATGAGCGGCAGCGCCAGAACGATGCCGGCCAGAGCTCCGCCGATAAGCATACCAATACCGACCGGCCTGAATAAGTTCAATCTCATATATTCGGGCGTTGTCTGCTCAAGGGTTGCAAGTGTCTGGGGCGCGGGCAGCAGGTCATACCCCGCCAGAACCGGGGCCAGAATCCAGTAGCAAACGAAGCCTCCGATGACGAAGGAAATACCTCCTTTTCCCGCAATGAAGCCGATGCCAATCGTCATCAGAGAGACATACCAGATGCCGTTCATATAGTCAGGCATTCCGATATGTTTGCCCAGATTCCAGTACTCGAACTTGACGGCCACACTTACAAAGTAAATGATACCGCTTAAAGCCATCCCTGAAAGCAGCAGCAGGGCCTTGCGGACGCCTGCGCCGGGTGATTTCAGAATCGTGGCGACTGCCACGCCGCCGGGGTAGGTCAGCCGCTCATAGTCTATCATCTGCTTTCGCAGCGGGATAATAAAAGCGATGCCAAGAATGCCGCCGGCAATGCACGCGAATACCATCAGGATGGCGTTGAAGTTCGTTTCGCCGAGAATGAACAGTGCCGGAACGCTGAACATCATTCCCGCCGAGGCCCCATTAACAGAACTGGCGACGGTCTGATTAATGTTGTTCTCGATGATGCTGCTTCGGCCCATCAGGCCGCGCAGAATCCCAAAACCAAGAATGGCAGCCAGCTCCGAGCCTTCGATGGAAAAGCCAAGTTTCAAACTGGCGTATCCGATGCTCAGGGCAATGAGGATTCCCAATCCGTAGCCTACCAGAACCGCGGTTAGCGTAAGCTCCGGATAAGGGCCGGTGCGGATGATTTTTCTATCGCCACTGTCTTTGTTGACCACGCTTAATTCTTTTTCAATCTGCCAAAATCAGTTACTTCCCGGCAGTCTCTACAAATAGATGACCTTTATTTGACCAACGAGAGCATCGGGTCCCACGGCGGCAAAATTTCCGCCGGCTGTTCGTAAATCTTCAGAACCTTTTCGGGAACATACTTTTTCTTGACGATAATGTTATACACGTGAATGTCGAACCATTTGTCATAGAGTGTCCAATAGCCGTCGCTTCCGTTGTCTTTGCCCCAGCTATTTTCAACCAGCCATTTGACCGGTTTGCCGTTCTGGACATCGACACCTATAAGTGCCATCCCATGGCCCCTTACGCTGTTACGGTACAGCGCACGCTCGGCCTTGGTCATGCTCATGTCGGTATTGTAAATCGAGTCGTAGTCGTATAGGCCGTCCGCCATTATGCCTAACTTTCTGTTCTGGTCGTAGCCTACATCCGCCCCGAATGAAACCGGCGAGTCGTCGAGTATCGACTTCATCGCGAGGTCCTTGAGCAGCTCGACATTGACATTGGCATAATTTATATCGTGGCCGTCATATAAATTTCTCGAGAACCTGATTTGGTAATGCCTGCCATAATCGTGCGTGGTGTCGTTGAAGATGTTTACATATTCATTCAAATCGACGCCGACAAAATCCTTGAAAAAGCCTTTTGGCGTGTAGCTGCGCATTTCACTTACGACGGAATTCTGGTCCTCGAATCGCCACGCAAATTCGGTTGGCGGTTCACCGAGATTCATAACGAGCATTCTGTATATCTCGGCCAGCATCTTTTTCTTTTCAGCATACAGTTTCTTGACCGGCTTTTTTTCCTGGTGTATCTTGCGGAGCTTGACGGCGTCGGACCTGAGCTTTTGGCTCATCACCTTGTTCATCAGGCGTGTATTTTCGGAGCTGTTGGTTTCCGGCATAATTTCTTTGGGGACCGCCCCGTATTTTTGTATCAGGTCCGCTACATTCTCCCAGTACCCGCCATCCGGGAGAGGGGAGCGGAGAAGCATTTCCATTTCACGGTCGAGAGGCCCGCGGTCCCTGAATTCGATCATACGCTCCAGGAACGTGTTGGCTTTTTCCATCTTGTCCCAGAACGTCAGGTAAATCTGCGAGAACTCGAAGCTTTTGAGATTATGCTTTTCGATAACAGCCGGCCGCAGAATGTTCAGTCCCGCAAAGAGCCAGCACCGTCCGCTCGATTTCTGGTTCGTGATGCCTTTCGTTTTGACCTTGTGGCTGAATATTTCGTTGTGCCGCCGTAATATGTCACGATTTAGGGCAAGGTCACTGATATCGTTGTTTGTGATGGAGTTGTACATCGCCCTCGTGTGGGCATCCATCTCGAATGAGGAGCGAATCTGCTTAATGACTTTCGTTGTCAGGGCACTTTCATCGGCAAAAAGCGATGACGCGCTCAAGACTACAACTAATTGCGCGACGAAAGCCATTTTTCGTATTCGTGTGTGCTTCATGATTACCTCCTTTACTTTTGGAAAATTGAAGTTAGTTACAAAACAAGTCGGGTCCCTCTTGAATATAGCCCCGATTCATTAAATTGTCAACAGCGCACCCTCCGGAAACCGCAGCAGTCCTTGGGACTCCGCCGTAAGGCGTCCCCAAGCGGACTTACGGAGGAGGCGAAGGTTCCACCGTCAGGTGTCCTGTGGACCGATGTCTGTGAAAACACGGATGTTTTCACTCGGAAAATGCAACGCACATAAAAAAGGAGACGCAAGCGATTTGTATCGAACTTAATATCACCCGTCTCCTTGTTGCGATGTGCCTTTGTTGCACCTGACCATGGATAGTGCTATGACGAAACCGTCGCTCTGCATACGCAACATCTATATGATAGTAAAAACCACAGTGCCTGTCAAGTAAATAATGCCTCATATTAACTTTTTGGAGAGGGAAAGGACAATAAACTTTTGGCAAATTCGTCTTCCTGTATAGCATAAGCGCCCGGAGCAGTGTCATCGAGGCGCAGTCGTTTTGGGTTTTGTCAGTGGACCGATTAGCACCACCGCACCACGCGGCGGCAGCGATACGGCGACTCGGTCGGCCTCACCGGTTTTGGCAGGCTCAATCCGACCGCTGGCAGCCTCAAGCGCAGCTTGGGGATGGTTCCGCCCGCTGTTCGGGTCAGACTTTTTCAAGGGCCTTTCTTAAAGCCGCTCTTGCAAGTAAGCGCGTGGAGTCCAGCGTTGGCAGGGGGCAGTCATTCGCCTCTACTATCAAAGGAATTTCGGTGCACCCGAGAACAACAGCGTCACAACCGGTTTGCTTGAGGTTTTGTATAACATCGTTGAAATAGAGTCGGGATTTCTCGGTAAATATGCCGTTGACGAGTTCCTTAAATATTATATCGTCAATTCGCTCTCGCTCTTGTTTTTCCGGTATCT
>CAZWKM010000049.1:0-9455 GCA_964634165.1 uncultured Pirellulales bacterium
AACAATTAAAAGAACATATACAGGTTCTCTCCGCCTTACCGCCCGAGGCCAAGCTTGAAAATCTCGATCGTCTCCAGATAATCAGGATTACCGGGTACACTAACCTTTACGACAAAGATAAAGACAAAGACGGCAGGAAGGAAAAGCTGATTGTTTACATACAACCGATTGACCGCGATGGTGACATAATAAAGGCGGCAGGGGCGGTGGATGTCCAGCTCTGGGACCTGAACAAAGACAACGGCCAGGCACTGCTCGGTCAGTGGCACATAGAGCCAAACGAGCTAAAAAAGCTCTGGTCTGCAGGATTTTTAACCACCAGTTACAGATTGACGTTCGACGTAGCCGACAAAATCGATGAGTATGAAGAGCCATTAACGGTCAAGATAACCTTTACCGATTACCTGACCGGCAAAGTTTTCACCGAACAAAAAGTAATCAAACCCCGTTAGAAATGGTGCGGAAATAATAATACTTAAATTATCCAGAATTATGGAAAAATGGGAAATTTAGGGGTAAATTCCGGGGCGGATGTGGGTTTTTGGGCTAAAACCAAGGGCGAGGGGGTTGGTTTGTAGGATTTGGGCAAAATAGGCAAAATAAAAACGTTCAAAACCGTTTGAAAATATTCGAAAAGTAGGGTGAAACGTTTGAAAACGTTCGAAAATTGATGTGAAACGTTTGAAAATATTCAAAAATATTCGACTTTTTCACAGACCCCTGCGCAGATGATTGACGGTTTTTATCAATCGCGGATTTGCAGAAAAAGTGGAAAAAAATAAAGAATTTTATTGACATTCGTTAGTAAATTCGTTATAATACAGTTGATAATTGAGGTCCGGTCGAGTTTTGGCTATAGGTCAGGACAAAATCGAAGCGGGCAGGTCTCACTTCGAAATTCCGTCCTCATTTTAGCGTTTTTGCTTGGCGCACTAACTATATGTCTTAGCGTCTTAGTATGAATCACGTGTATTTGTACAATGTAATATTTTTGTTGAGGAATGCCGCATATAAGCGTATTACTTGAGGATAAGACTATGAATAATATTCGCCCACCTCCTACCTGTGAACCATGTGTATACTATAATCTCATGAATAAGTCGCTACTTTTACTTGAAACATTCGGTCCGGCTATAAGTCGGGCCCAAAGAAAGGAAACATTATGATTGACGAAAAATACACAATAGTCAAAGAAGAGAATTTTATAAAAGCCACACGTGATAGTGGCTACAAGTCAACGGGAAGCGCCATTTCAGAACTGGCAGACAACGGCTTTCAAGCGGGGGCGAACAGTTTTATAGTGCACTTCGATAGTAGACCACAATCATATTCAGGGCGAGGTAAACCTAAGTCGCCAAAAGTCAAGGAGGTAGTATGTGTTGATGACGGATCTGGCATGGCACCGGACGTGTTAAGAAACGCACTGCGATTCGGCGGCACAACCAGGTTCAATGACAGGGACGGCCTTGGACGTTTCGGAATGGGACTTCCGAACTCATCTGTCAGCCAGTGCCAGCGACTGGAGGTTTTTAGTTGGCAGAGTCCTGGGAAGGTTTACTTCTGTTACATCGATGTCGAAGAGATCGCAAAGGGGAAGATGCTGGTCGTACCAGAACCTGTTGAAACTAGCTTACCAGAAAAATACCGAGACCTTGCAACTTCCAAGACCGGGACTATGGTGATATGGGAAAAATGTGACCGACTCGATTACAACGGACGCGAAGAAACTTTGACGCGGGAATTGCCAAAGAGTCTCGGACAAAGTTATCGCCGCTATCTAATAAGCGGCAAGGAAATTAAAGTCAATGGCCGAGATGTCAAGCCATTTGACCCTTTGTTTCTTATGCCGGAGGCTGAATTTAGTGGTGCTACTGAGCACGGTGGGCCTGTAACGTTTGACATTAGAGTGCCTGGAGATAGTGACAAAACCTCACGCATAACGGTTAAATTTTCACTTCTGCCGGACGAGTGGCAAGCAAAATTTGGAAAGAGTAAAAAGAAGTCCCAAGAGCGGGGCATCGACCGCTGTCGTGGATTTTCCATTGTTCGCGCAGGTCGAGAAATCGATTTTGGTTACTTCAGGTTACGAAGTCGCCACTGGACTGACTCGTGGTGGGGTTGTGAAATATCTTTTGAGCCGGAACTGGACGAACTGTTTGGTGTAAGCCATACGAAGCAACAGGTCAAATTAAGTGAGCGAATCAGAACAACCTTAGAAAAAGACATTAGTCCGAATATTGCAACACTCGCGGACATTATTGTCTCACGAGGTAAGAAACGACATGCAGCCAATACAAAAACGGCTGAAAACATCGCTAAGGACCAAGACAAGTTCCTGCGAACGTCGCCTGATATCAGAGACAAGGAACCAGAAGTAATAGACAAAGAAATTCGTGAGTACGCAGAAGAAAAGGCAAGCGATGAGAAATCAGTCGAGGACTTGGTGGCTGATCTCAGAGAGCGGCCGTTTTTGATGGACTTCGAAGACCTGCCTGGGGCTCCCTTCTATCGCGTAAGGACATTTGGGCAGGCAACAGTTGTAACTCTCAATCGCGCCCATTTGTTTTTCGAGAAGTTGTATGCGCCGCTGTGCGATGCAGAACCAGCCAGTAAAACTGCACTTGAATTGCTCCTGTTTACTCTCGCAAAGTCCGAAACGCTAGCCAGCCATGAAGGGAAAACATGGTACGAGTCGCAGCGAGCAGAATGGGGCCGAATCCTCTCTGTCTATTTGGCAGGGATTGGGTCCGTAGCAGATCTTAAGCAGCAATAAACATACAAGTTTTATGCGCTTAACTCAAGTGCTCGGATTTACACGATGGCGGGCTGGCTACAATGGCCAGTCCGCCTCGTTTTGTCTGCTACATTGTGAAAAGCATATCTCAATAGTTTTTAAATCCTAAACTGGGTTGGGTTTATTTGAACAACCGGGGAGAATATGCCTATCTGATTTCTTCTCTTGAAAATACCAGAGAATAGAATACTATGTATGCATGAAAAGGTGGCTAAATAAGATAATATGCGGGGACTGTATAGAGGTTTTGAGTAAAGTCCGCAAGCCCTTTGCCGACCTTATCTTTGCCGACCCGCCTTTTAATATCGGCTACAAATACGACAAATACAACGATAAGCAGGAAAAAGATAGTTATTTTGGTTGGACAGAAAAGTGGATGGCAGAATGCAAAAGAGTTCTTAAGCCAGATGGATCACTGTATGTAGCAATGTGCGATGAATATGCTGCGGATGTAAAAAGGATAGCCGATGACTTGGACCTGTTTATGCGCAACTGGTTAATATGGCACTACACCTTCGGCCAGCAAATGAAAAACAAGTTCGCCCGTTCACATACCCATATATTATATTTCGTGAAGAATAAAAATAGTTTCACATTCAATGCAGATAAAATTAGAGTAATATCAGACAGGCAAAAGGTCTATAAAGATAAACGGGCTAACCCAAACGGCAAAACGCCGGATGACGTCTGGGATGAATATCCTCGCATATGTGGAACATTCAAAGAAAGATTGGATTTCCCTTGTCAAATGCCCGAAAGTCTGCTTGCACGTATCATTCGTGCAAGCTCAAATGAAGGTGATTGCATCCTCGACCCGTTCAGCGGCTCGGGAACTACCGCAGTAGTGGCTAATAAGCTAAATCGTGTATACACAGGCATTGAAATTTCTGAGAAGTACGTAAAGGAATCGGAAAAACGTATTAAGGATTCCGAAGGTTTACCAGTTGAAGGTGAAGGATTGCCTAAATGGCCACAACATGCTGACCGAGAATTGAAATGGCTTTATCATGAAAACAAAGTGCCAGATGGCAAACTACGTAAAAATAAAATGCTATTGTCTATCTTTACGGCAAAATTAAATGAACGGTTAAAGAAAGCTCAACTCTACACACCAGATGATATTATAGACCGTTTGGAAATATTGCGAAAGGCTGGGAAATTAGGAGCGCTTCGTGAAGAAAGAGCTCGTTCAAAATAGGAGGCACAGTTAGTTGAGAACTCAAAAAACTTGTGCTCTTTGCTTACCGTTCATTGCCAGTGCGGCGATGCTGACGGTAATTCAGTCGCCGATTAGCTTCTCGCTGCTGGCGTGGGTGGCGCTGGTACCTTTCATTCTCGCCTGTTCGCCGAGTGCAAAACCTAAGCGATTAGCAGTTGCCGCCTACCTAATTTCACTCTGCTATTGGCTCGGCAATCTATATTGGATAGCTCCCATAACGGTGGCGGGCTGGGCCGCCTTTTGTCTGTACACGGCTGTGCACTGGCCGATACTGGCGCTTTGTTTGCGTTATTGCAGGATAAAAAAGATACCGTTATTTCTGGCGGCGGGCGTACTATTCGTCGGTGCCGAGCGCCTGCAGGGTCTTTTCTTAGGCGGATTTTTCTGGCGTCTCCTGGCGCACAGCCAGTACCAGAATATCACGCTCATCCAGATAGCCGACATATTCGGCGCAGCGGGTCTTTCTTTTCTGATAGCAATGGTCAACGGCCTGCTGGCTGAATTGATACTCGATGCTCGATACTCGATACTCGATACTCGATACTGGAAAAACATTTTCAAAATCAGCAATTTGTTAAAAACGGCCGTGGTGTGCGTGGCCGTGGTTGCTACGATTGTGTACGGGCGATGGAGGATAAGTCAGGAAGATGAATTCGTCGAGACCGGTCCCGTGGTTGCCTCCCTGCAGTCAAACGTCCCGCAGTCGGTTAAAAGGGAGGCACTGAGGGGCCAGGGCCAATACGCTGCGCAGACATCTCAGACGATATTCGATGAGCTGATGCAAAAAAGTAAAGCCGGTGCCCAAGCCGGTGCCGAACTAATCGTCTGGCCCGAGACAATGGTACAGGCGACATTGAATCCCGAGGTGTTGGCGCTTGTGGACTCTTCACATCCGTGGAAGGCCTTTGACAAGGCCCTTCGAGAACATTCCAAAGACACCGCTTTTGTGCTTGTAGGCGCTTATGGCGGCGTGCCGGACGAATCAAAAAGCCGGTTGGTTGAAAGATATAATTCAGCATTCCTGTACAAGCCAGACGGGCAACAATCGGACAAACAATACAGCAAAATTCACCTGGTCCTCTTTGGTGAAGTGCTGCCCTTCAGAAAGAGTTTTCCTTTGCTTTTTAAGCTGGTGATGAAATTTAATCCATATAATTACGACCATTCACTCGACGCAGGCAGCGAATACACCGTCTTTGAAATGGCCAAAGGCCAGGAAACCCGAATTTACAAATTCAGCGTAATAATTTGTTATGAGGCCACTATGCCTGCGATTGTACGAAGATTTGCACTGGACGAGCACGGCCGCAAGCAGATTGACTGGCTCATCAATATAAGTAACGACGGCTGGTTTGTGAGATTCAAGGGCGAGAAAGTCTTGCCCAGCACAGAGCTTCCTCAGCACGCAGCTATTTGCGCCTTCAGGGCCGTCGAAAACAGACTTGCCGTCTTGCGAAGCGTCAATACCGGCATAAGCTGCCTCATCGACACCCTCGGACGTGTAAAAAATGGCTCTCTGGACGGCACCTTGCCGCATAGGGCTATGGCCCGCAAGGGTAGGGCTGGATGGTTCGTCGATAAAATGCCGATAGATAAAAGGACAACGTTTTTTAGTAAATACGGGCAATGGCTGGATTTTTGTTGTGCTCTCTGTCTTGTTTTGCTCATAATAGTACCGCTTTCGGCGAGATTCATCCGAAATAAAAAATATGTTGTTCCTTTGCGGCGGTGGCGAAATGAAAAATAAATCTAAAAATACTAAAAAACAAAAAGCAAAGTGCACAAGGCCAATCGTAACTTATGCGATTATGACTTACGCGATATTCGCCTTCGGATGCAATAAACCGCCGCAAATGCAAACAACCGTACCTCGGCCTGGTACCGTCTTCGTTGATACCCTTATACCCGAAGCCACTCGAATTGTCCGGGAGGGCCTGGCCGACGAAAACCCACTAATCAGGGTTAATGCCATCGAAGCCGTCGCTGTCACCAGACAAATCAGACTGATGCCTAAAGTACAACGATTGCTAAAAGATGAATTTGTGCCGGTTAGATTCGTGGCAGCTTTGGCTGTAGGCGACCTGGAATACACGCTTGCGGAAAGCTCGGTTGCGCAATTATTGAAAGATGAAAACGAAAACGTCAGGATTGCCGCCGCTTATGCCAGAGCCAGGCTCGGTTCTCCCGACAGTCTCAAACTTTTTCGCAATGCGATAGCCAGCAACGACCAGACGGTCAGGGCCAACGCGGCTTTACTGCTGGGCAAAAGCGGCGATAAAAGCACACTAACTCGACAGGCCTTGTGGTGGACGCTGGGCCGCGAAGATTCGACCGATAAAGTCGTATTTCAGACGGCGGAAGCCATAGCAATGCTCGGTGATGAGCGAATAATTCCGAGGGTCTGGCCCATGCTGATTAGTAAATACGCCGACGTCAGAGTCATCGGTATAAGGGCGATGGGCGCACTGGGAACAAGAGAGGCCAAAGTTGCCCTCATTACTATGCTGGATGACGATATATTGGAGGTTCGCCTGGCCGCAGCCGAACAGCTCGGTATGCTCAAAGATACCATCGGAGAGCCCGAAGTCCTCGATGTTTTTACGAAAAATCTCACTGCGGGCCTGGACAAAAATGCGCTCGAACGGGTTAATGTGCGAACGGCGCTGGCGATAGGCCGAATTGGCACATCGCGTCTTATAAAATATCTGCCGCGATTTCTGAAAGATGAGTCAAAATCCGTCCGTATTGCTGCCGCTATGGCCGTTTTTCAGTGTATAAACAACGAGGGGGGCCAGGAATATAGGACCAAAACCAAAGATTCCTGACGGGGATTAAGGGATTTGTCAAAAATAACTTGACCTTTTCGAGCGTAGAGCGTAAAATATAATGGTAATATAGGTAAACGGCGTGGTGTATAATGCCCACGGGCGACATCCGATTTGAAGTACGAGCGGCTTCAATTTTGTCCCACACCAATTAGGCGCGAGCCTAAGTTCAATTGGTGCGGTACAAAATGGGGCCCCGGTTAATGAAAGGAGCTGTTGTGAGTACACTTACAAAAATTTTAATAGTTTTGGTGACGATATCCTCAATCTTCCTCTGCGGCATCGTGGTATCTTACGTGGCCAAGGCTGATAATTGGAAACAAAAATACGACGACCAAATCGACGAGCTCAACAGCACAAAGGCGGATGCGCAAAATGACAGAGCGCGATTAAAAGAAAAAAGTGAAGAATACGCACGCTTGGAAGACAAACTAAATCGCGAAATTACCGCACTTACAAGAAAATTTGGGGATTTAGAGGCCACGCTCAAGATTGTTGAAGCGGAAAAAGAGGATGCGCTTCGAAGAGTAAATAACTGGGCAGCTATAGTGATGGATTTCTCCAAAACTACCGATGAGCACGCGCAGTTATTAAAAAATACCCTCGACGAGCTAACCAGAGTTAAGTCTGAACAAATCAAAGACCGCAAAGAGCTCAACGAGCTCACAACCAGCTTAGAGGAAAAAATGGCTGTAATAGTGATGCTGGATGAAAAAACGAAGGGCCTGCTCGAAGAAAAGTCCGAGTTGCAGGACAGGTTGGACAAGCTTTTACAGCCGATTGGCAAACGCGCCGTCGCCACAACGCCGGTCACACTGGAAAAAGCCATAGCTCGACCGATTATACCCGAAACCAAGGATATCGAGTTGAAAGGCTTAATCAAGGCGGTGGATTTGAAAAACTCTATGGCCAGCATATCCATCGGCACAGCAGCAGGCGTCAAAGCAGGTATGAAATTCCACGTGACTCGCGGCGATGATTTTATTTGCGATATTCTCATCATAGACGTCGACGCCGAAGGGGCCGTCGGGGTCCTGGAGCTTATACAGAAACAACCAAAAGCCGGTGATAACATATCTACTAATTTATAAGATAGCGTATATGCTATCGGCTATTCATTGTGAGGCTGATATATGAGTCCCAATGGGCAGACTCGTGGTGGAAAAGTAACCGCATCTGATAACCTTTATACGGTTATTCTTGCTTTGGCATTTTGTGTAGTGCTGGCTACAGCAGTGTTCGTAGCCTATAAGTGCCACTTTCAATACCACACAATCTTCGAAATTCCGTAGCAAATTGACTATTGACAACTACGCTCTTTATTTATAAAAAATAGTCAATTGAAATTTGAGAAGGGACTCGAAAGTGCTACTGGACACAATCTTAGGCTGGTTCAGCATGGATATGGGCATTGACCTCGGTACGTGCACTACCCTCGTTTGTGTCCGTGATAAAGGCATTGTTCTCAACGAACCCTCCGTAGTTGCAGTTCGTAAAGGGACCAACATTGTCCTGAACAACGGCGAAGCGGTTGGTCTGGTTGCTCGCGAAATGCTTGGCAAAACGCCCGGCTCTATTAGTGCAATAAGACCGCTCAAAGACGGCGTAATCAGTGACTTCGAAATTACCGAGGCGATGCTGGGCTATTTTATCCGCAAAGTGCACGGCAGGGGCAACCTGGTCAGGCCCCGAGTGGTAATTGCCGTGCCGAGCGGAATAACGGCGGTTGAACGCCGGGCCGTCATAGACAGCGCCGAACGGGCAGGCGCCCGAAAGGTCTATCTGGTCGATGAGCCAATGGCGGCAGGCATCGGAGCCGAGCTGCCAATCACAGACCCCACTGCCTCAATGATTGTCGATATCGGGGGCGGAACTACGGAAGTAGCCATAATGAGTCTGGCCGACATCGCCACCTCTGAATCAATCCGCATTGGGGGCGACGATATGGATGAAGCGGTAATCAATCACCTTAAAAGAACATACAACCTGCTTATCGGCGAGGCGAGAGCCGAGAAAGTCAAGATACAAATCGGTTCCGCCGCCCCGCTGCAAGAGGAGCTGACAATGGAGGTGGCCGGCAGAGACACCATCTCCGGGCTGCCGAGAAAAATCATTATAACAAGTGAGGAAATCCGTGAAGCCCTCCGCGACCCCATCGCTACAATCATAGATACAGTTACGACAACGCTGGAAAAGGCCCAGCCGGAACTGGCCGCCGATTTGATTGACAACGGCGTGCACATTTGCGGCGGCGCCTCACTGCTGAGGGGAATGGATACTATACTGGCAAACGCAACCGGCTTGAGGGTCGAAAGGGTCGAAGACCCCCTGAGCTGTGTAGCCCGCGGTACCAGCGTTTACCTGGAAAATCTGGAGTTGTGGAAGGACACGATGGACCATAACGAATACGGATGGGAATAAAAAGCATTGTCAATTGACGATTGAATATTGACTATTGTTTATATCGCACGGCCAAATACACGCGGCGCACAACGAAAGAATAGAAAATAGTCAATAGAAAATAGTCAATAGAAAATAATCAATAGAAAATAATCAATCTGATATGGCAAGGAAGCAAATCAGAGTCTCCAGAGGAATGTTATTCATCTGGTTTATG
>CAZWKM010000050.1:0-9423 GCA_964634165.1 uncultured Pirellulales bacterium
TATAAAGTTGATAACCAGGGCGGCCTTGAGTTGCTTAATCGTTACGATTGGACCATGCCAGCCCCACCAGTACCTGTGGTCAAAGTCAAGGACGCAAGGCCGGCAGTTCAACGGTATGTATGTCAATTCTCCCCGCCGTTGTATGATTTTGTCGTGCGTTTGTTAGGTAGAAAATTTTGGTCACGCGCTCTTAATTATCAGAATCGTGGCGATTTCTTCTATTCTTTAGCGCGGATGATAATGGATATTCGGCCTTATGACGGCGTTATAAACCGGGTATTAAGTGCACTGATGATGGTTTTTGTGTTTTTACACGGCTGGCCGAGACGAACCTCCTGGACCAAATTTGTCTTTTGGCTGGTTTTTGTAGGGGCTTTCAATCTGGCTGGATTATTAACGTATCTGGCCCTGAACCACACTGTGGTTATCAAATGCCCTGTTTGTGGCAGATGCCGGGGACTGGCCCAGGTTAATTGTGCCCGATGCGGAGTTGAATTGCCTGCGCCAGAGCGAGGAAAACTCGATCTGATATCCAACAATTAAGCGGCACATCAATAAGTTTCTCAGTATTAGGCGGATGTTTTTATGCGCTGATAGTCCCCACTATTTTAACTGTTGTAAACTCTTACTGTAGATGGCGGTAAGCGGAGATTCGTGGGAAGGGACGGGAGTGGGGGGGAAAGCGTGGGTTTTGGGTGTGTAAAGGGGGGTTATACAATTATAAGTAATCCTCTACTTTAACATGTGCTAAATGGCGGTAAGTGGTGTTTTGGGTAGTCGAGTTACACCTATGTGGCGGTAGACCCCCCTAAAAACAAAAACCGTTTAAATACCGTTTAAACTGCCACGAAAGGGCCGTTAGGAGAAAATCGAGACAGGGACATTCGTGTTTGATATTTCCTTAACAAACGGAAATGCGGAAGTCACAACGGAAGCAACTTGACGGAGTGTTAAGCAGAAATCAAACTGCGATATTAAGATAGGTAATATATAGGGTATCGGTAGTGTAAAAATGGATACAGAAATCCGGAATAAGTGAAAAAAATAAAATATTTTTACTTACCTATCTTAACCTTGTTTTTAGGGCCACTTGCTTGGTTTATAACACTGACAATCTTCTCATATTCCGCCTTTAATTGTTCTGCTTTTTGCCGATTCTTTTTATGGGCTGGCCGATTCTCCTCGTCTCTGAATAGATGGGCAAGCTCCAACCTTACCCCTTGCCGGTCTAAAGAGCGAATCTGTTCACTTATCTCAGCCAAAGAGGCCTCTATGTAAGGCCTCAATAAAGTTACAAATTCTGTGACTTGCGGTGAAGGCTTGCCGGTTATAAGCCAGTGTAGGTCCGCGTCCAGAACCTTTGCTATTTTGGCCAAGACCCGAATATCTGGGGGCGTTATGCCTGATTCAGTTTTTGAGATTGAGACGCTGGTTTTATAGCCGAGTTTTTTAGCAAGTTTGTCTTGGCTTAAGCCGTGTTCTTTACGCAACTTACGAAGTCGCTGGCCGAATTCTTTATCGCGGGGCAAAATTTTTCTTTTTTTTCTCATTTTAGGTATTGACAGGCAATACAGAAGCCCGATATATTATTTATAGTTACAAACGGTGCAATATAGTATAACGAGAATTTTATGGAAGTCAACGATAATCCTGTTTTACTACGAGACCCCAAAGCAGCTCGGTTGGTTCGTGAACGAGCCGAGAAAGAACATCGGTCGGCGGCGAACGCGGCGGCCGTAAGCATCATCGAGTACCTTGGAATAGAATCTAACAACCCCCAAGACACAACCAATAACACAAAGGAGTTATTATGAAAATCAGATTCACAAAAGAACACACGGGGCCTTACGGGACATTCGTAAAAGGGCGGGAAGTTGAGCTGCCGCCAAATATGTTAGCAACCGTACCGAAGGATTGCTTCGTAGCGTGCCTTGAGCCGCTGCCTGCGGATGCAAAAATCACAGAGACGGGGACAAACAAAAAAGATAGAGCGAAATTAAATGGCAAAAGTAAAACAAAGTCAAGTGCAAAAACGGAGAAAAGGGAACAGGCGAATACACACCAGTCTCGATAGTTTGCCTTTAGGGCTACGCGAGACTTTGATAGGGATGGTCCAAGAGAACAAGTGGCCTGCCGACTTCGGTGACCATTATAACGGTATTCCTCGACATATCGATATGGTCCGATACTGTAAAGCAAAAGGCCATACGGTTTCTATGTCGGCCATGGGCCGTTATGCCAAGCAGGCACAAGCCCTTGCGGATACGTACAAGAAAACAAACAACGTTCAAAAAGCAAAGCGGATACGAGAGTATCTTTTGGCCCACCTGGGCGATATTTGTCAGGACTTTGCGAATATACAAAGTGACCTGATAAACGTGGCGGAGCATCCGCATCGCAATAAGCCGCCGGTCGCGATTGAACCGGCGGAAGTCGAACTGTTGAGGAACGAGAGATTGGCTTATCTTGGGCAGATGTTGGTGGACCTGGGGCAGTTAGGTATAGGCCAGGCAAAGAAAACGCAGCAGCGGGCATCCTGAAGTGAATTAGAAGCGTGAGAACGGGCAGATAACGGAAAATCGAAAAATGACGGACTCAGAGGCGATATGACGAGGGCAAAAAAAAGTTTATTTTGGCGGAGATTCGCGTTGACCGCCTGTTTGTGGCAGTGTATAATGCCAACTGTGAAAACAATAGGAAACAATTCGTTAACAGCAAATCTACCGGATAACGCAGGAGAGCTGCGAGGCCGCGAGGCCCGCACCGCCCCTATTGTGCGGCACAACTCTCCTGCTCTATCCGGATTTTTTGTGCGCTCAGCACAGAAAGAGAGGTATGTCGTGGAAACAGTAGAAACTAAAAACAAGTTGGAAGGTTTAGTAAAGCAGCTCGAGGAGGCGAAAGGTGAGGTGATGAAAAATACCGAAGTGTCCAAAGGGATAATGCTTGCAGACATTGACCTATTGTTGGCTGGAGAGGAATATCTTACTTATGATGTTATAGCACAGCTCGAGGAAGCACGGGGTTTTTTTGTCGAGGAGGACAGCGAGACTGATGAGAAGCCGGAAAGCGATGCTGACGCAGCAATCGAGGAAGCGGTTGCTGGGTCGGAGATAACCGACATGACCTTTGTTAATTTACTGGTAGCGGACATAAAAAAAATCCTTGCTCGCACTACCGCTGAAGGGCAGAAAGAAGTGCTGGCAGCCTTGCAAGCCGGTCAACCGGAGCGGACCGCCAAGTACGAGGCCGAGATGGCCAGGGACGAGGCACGAGACAACATGCTTGATTCAGTCTGTGAGCTGCCGATTGATGCGCAGACAAAGCTCTACCGGATGTTTCACGTTACAGTCAACGATTCGCGAGACGAGTTAGTAACCGAAGCGGCCTGAGACCGCACAGTTTTTAGGACGTTAAAATGAATGACAGGGAAGTCAATTTTGTGGGGCTGGTAAATAACAAGTCGGGTGTTGATAGGACGGGGCCGGAGACTATTAAAGAGTTTCCGGCCCTGTATGTCAAAGCAGTTGACCAGGGCAAAAGACAGATCACCGCCCTGGCCTCGGCGGCGACACTTGACCGGCACGATGAAATTGTGCTGCCGGAAGCATTTAGAGAGCTGCTGCCGGTCTATATGAAAGCGAACGGGCCGGTAATCACTTCACATCAGCATCGACTGCAGACCGGACACAGCAGTTTAATCGGCAATACTATAAAGGCATGGATAGACGAGCAGGGTCTCTGGGTCGTCATTGAATTTGTCACAGGGACGGAGTTGGGCGAGGAGTACTGGCAACTTTACGGCCAGAAAAAACAAAGGGCATTATCCATAGGTTTTATTCCTATCGAATCGCAGTACGAGCAGCGTGACGGCAAAAACATTCTGGTTCATTCAAAGATAGAGTTGATCGAAATAAGCTGCGTACCGGTCGGTGCGAATCGCGAGGCACTCACAAAGGCACAGCAGCGCAAAGCGGACTGGCTCGAGGAGAAAAAATACGAGGCCGAGGAGGAAAAATTCCTGGCTCAATGGCGAAAAGAGGACCCGGATTTCGATGCAAAGTGCGAGGAGTTCGGCGAAGCGATCCTGTCGGGTGGGGAGCCGGATTTAGTAGGAATAGTAAGCGGTGAAAACGAAAAGAGTTTAGTTGAATTGGTGCAAGGTCGATGAGCGTTTTCGGTTTTTTGTTCGATGTGGGAATTTACGCGGGACGGGCGTTTGCCGGTGCCCCTCGTACTGCAAACGCGATGCGCGTAGATTCGCCGAGGGCCGCAAAGTTAGTCCACATGTTTTATCCTTTCGAATTGGTTGAGCAGCGGCAGGCCAGGCCGCTGCTCGATTATTTTGTGGCCCTGGCCGATTAAGATTACGAGGTAAAAAATGCTTACAGAAAAAAGCGTCGCCGAAGGCTTCAAGGCTGCAGGCGAAAGAATATCAGAGGTTGAAAAGAACGTAAATATTAACGTCCAGGAGCTCCAGCTTGCAATCGAGGGCATTGTCGATCAGTTCAAGACATACGGCAAGGCGTTTTTGTCCGGCAATACAGAGGACGGCCAGAAATACAATCGATTCTGGCAGACCGAAGAGCAGGCCAAGCAATTCGGTGAGCTCATTCTAAAGGCACTTAAACGCAAGGCGATGGGCGAAAGCACGCAGGCAGGCGGCGGCGTGCTTGTACCGGACGAGCTCAGCGCGAGGATGATCCAGAAGCTGGGCGTGTACGGCAAATTCCGCGCTAACGCTACGGTCGTTACGCTTGGCAGCGACCGGCAGATTGTTCCTAAAGTGGAAACTGACCTGACAGTTTATTGCCCCGGCGAAGGAGCCGAAATCACCAAGTCAGACATGGACTTCAGCCAGGTCGGCCTGACTGCGAAAGCGTGGTGTGCCCTGATAGCGGTAAGTAATGAGCTTATCGAGGACAGTATTATTGGAGTCGGTGAAATAGTCGGCATCTCGATGGCCAGGTCGATGGCGAAAAAAGAAGACCTGGTCGGTTTTATCGGCGATGGCACAGAGACGTATTTCGGTATGACCGGCGTAGTCGGTGCCCTGCGAGGCGTTGACGCGACAATCGGAAATATCAAGGGCCTGGTTGTTGCTGCCGGGAATGCTTACGCCGAAATCACCCTGGCCAACTTTCGCGAGGTTGTCGGGATTCTGCCGGAAGATTGCGACGATACCGCCAAGTGGTTTATGAGCAAAAAATTTTACTACAACGTAGTTTACCCGTTGGCGGAGGATGCAGGCGTTGCGAACATTTTCGAGATCCTGTCGGACCGCAAAGCCAGGTTTTTGCTCGGCTACGAGGTCGTATTTGTTCCTGCTATGCCGAGCGTAGAGGCAGACTCGCAAATCTGTGCCTTGCTTGGCGACCTGCAGCTTGGAGCATTTTTAGGCGAACGCAAAGTATTAACAATCGAACAGAGCTCAGACTTCCTTTTTACCAACAACCAACTGGCAATTCGTGGTATCGAGCGAATCGACATCTCCGTTTGTCGAAGAGTGCGACACGGTGGGCGGCAGCTATACCGCCGTCAGCGGTGCGGCCCTGGCTGATTCGATTCAGTACAACGAAGACGACAAGCTGTTTGCCATCGACATTAGCCTTACCAAAACACACAAACGCTACATGCGGGTCAATGCTCCGCACAGTGCCGCAGGTGCCGTCAATGGTTCGAACCTGGCCATCCTCGGCATCCTGTCCCGTCCGGCAATTGGTCCGAAGGACGCTGCAGGACAGGGCCTGGAAGAATTAGTAACTGCATAATCGAAGGCGTAGAATGGGCAAAGACGTAAATATCCATGTAAAGGCAAAAGGTACACAGCAGACAAAGCAGCAGCTCGACAGTGTCGGTAAATCGACTGAGCAGATGGGCGGCAAGACAAACCGAGCTGCTAAGTGAATGAAAACCGCTCTAAGCAGTCTTGCCGGGCCTCTTGGTTTTGCAGGCCTGGCAACGGCAGCGGTAGCGGCAATCCGCAAAATCATTGCCGCCCTCGATGATATGAAAAAAGCCGTCAGTGCAGCAGTAAAAGAGCTTGCTGCACAACAAAAGGCGGCGGCCGATTTCTTCGAGGCCTTTGAAGCATATACCCCTACCGAAAGAAAAGCGACCCTCGGTCGAGCTCGAGCCTTCCAGGCAAAAACCGGCCTTGGTTTTGACGCCTCGAAGCAATTACTCGAAGCATACAAAAGAACCTATGGCCAAATTGAGCCTGCGGCCACCGAACAATTAGCCGGTTACTGGCAATTGCACGGCCAGGAGGCAACGGGCGACCTTATCCGCTGGATGGGGGCTTCCGGTGTTAAAGGTCCCGAAAAGCAGGGCCAGATTTTACGAATGATTTCAGCAACGGCGACACAGGCTAAAATTCGTGACCCCGAGCTTATTGGTGCAACGTTGCGGTACTCCGAGGAATTCAGGGCGATGGGATGGGGTCCCGAACAAACAATTACGAATGTCGGCAAAATAGTCGCAGGCACAGTGGGCAGAGAATCAACGCGAGCAATTGCGGGCCTCGTAGAGGGCTTAAAAACTTTCACCGAAGAAAAAGCCCTCGAAGCTGGAGCACCGGCAGGAATAGCCGCTACTCAGCAGGGCCGTCTCGATTGGGTTCGTCAGCAAATAGCGGGCATGTCCCTCGAACAGCGTAACAAATTTATGCGGGAACAATTCGGCCAGACCTATGCTACCTGGGTTACAAAATTTCTTGCCGGCGAAATGCCGGCTAAGGAAAGGGCCGCCCTGGAGTACGCACGAACCCCTGCAGCAGCAGCCGAAGAACGCGCAAGAGTCATGGGTTATAGAGAAACGGCGGAAGGTCTTATTGAGCGAGGCAAAGGTGCTCGCGGAGTATTCGGCCTTGATATAGAAACACGCGAAAAACTCGAAACGGAAACTCGCGAATACGGTGCTGTTTACCTCAATTGGCTCAAAAGACGGAACCGATTAAAATACGAATTGATTACAACTACAACTTTTGGTGCCGAACGGGAAAAAGAATACGCTGCTATGCTTTTATGGAGAGAGGGTTTCACCCCAGAAGAGCATAAAACATTTGTGGCAGAAAGGTTGGCTGAAGACAGGCCGGTATTTTACGAAGGCCTTTCGCCGCAAGAAAAGCTCGCCGGATTAGAGCGCGGGGCAAAGCGTCTTTCCGACGAAACCGGAGCCCCGATATTTATAGATTCCCACGACACGATTTATTGTCCTCGCGTTGGTTATGAAGGTAGAGGAAATAGCCCCTCTGATTTATAGGCGTGATTATAATCTCAGTCGGTGGGCTGTGATTACAGGACGGCAGGCCCAGCGATGGGCCTGTGAAATAATCAGGTTTAACCTGCATTTATAGAGCGATTAAGTGGACGATAATGATGCCTTAAAACTCATTAGGACCCTGAAGCGAAAAGGAAAACGATACCCAAAATGCAAAGAAATAAAATCAATAGAGAACTTTTACCGAAACAAGTGTCGGCGTGATGGGCGGAGTGATTATTGTAAAGAATGCAAAAAGGCGGCTCGGCAATCGAAAAAGATTATCGAACCCAAAATTCCAACTGAAAAACAATGCTCTTTTTGTCGGGTTATAAAGTCCAGTAGCGAATTTCACCGGAGCAAGAATAACCTCGATGGATTACAGGGGAGGTGCAAAGAGTGTGCCAAAGTGACAAAAAAGGCTTCTTGGGAAAAAAGCTGTGCAGAGATAGAGAGAGCACAAAATACAAAAAACATGGTTAATACAAAGGAACAAGTAGAAAGCCTGACACGAGAAATGGCGGAAAATCAACATGCCATGGATCTCGAACAGGCTGCATGTAAAAAGCGGGTTGCTTTGATTATACAAGAGACTGCCCAAGCAATCGCTTCTCGGCGGCGGAATCAACTTGCGATGTACACAGCAATCGAATGTTTTTTCAAAAGAACCTTGGACTGGTCGAAGACATTTTCTATGGCTTACCGTTTTGCCCTCGTTAAATATTATCGCGGGAAAACAGAGATTGAGCTTGATACGGTCCTGGCCGGCAAGTTGATTGGGAAGCCGTGAAAAAAAGAACTGTAAAAAATTATATCTTGACTCTGGCCCAGCTCCCTGTTGTGCTGATTCTTTTTGTGGTAGTTTGCATCGAGCGGGGCTTGACATGGTGCCTGGCTTATCTGTCTAATCCGTTATCATGCCCGCTTGTAAAGCTGGGCGGCGAATCTGACACGGACGATAGAGCCACAGAGAGAAACTCACAGGGTAATCTTTACGAGCGAATCAGACGATATCCGCTGCTTAACAGGAATTAAAAATGTCTATTAGTATTCGGGATATCTCAGACTATCCGAAGCACAAGCGAATCGCGGCACTTATCAAATTGAGCAAGTTAAAAAGGTTTAACCATTTAGTAAAAAAAGAGTGGTATAACCCTACTGAGTGGTATGACTATAAAGCCGATATTTGTAAAAAAATGGCTAAAATATGCAGCGTTTCTTTACGCACAATGGAGCGTTGGCAGAGTAAATATAGACAATATGGATTGAGAGGGCTAATAGACGCCAGGGGCAGCAAGTGCGGGAAAAATTCCACGTAACCACCTGGTAGTTGACGGCCTATGAGCTTTTGGAGATTACTTATCTACGTTAAGATAGGTAATATAGCGGTGTTGTTTTTTTGCCTTTTACCCCATAAATTCGCAAATACGAATCCGCCATCTTCTGTAACTGTCCGCCATTTCAACTGTAAAACTACAACTGTAAAACTATAACTACAACAGCCGTGTAAATTACGGCTGATAAAGCACTATTGGTGCCATAAATCAACGGTGGTGTTTACAGAAATCAACGTAGCCCCTAACTGTTTCCCAATAAAACCGTTACACCCCGTGAGAAAGTACGGGCAAATGCGGAATGTTGATTTTCTGAAACACGGGGTTTTAACCCATATAAGGGTTGCGTTTCGGAAAGTAGAAACAAAACATAAGGCCAACACATCAGGTTGGCCTGATTGGCTGCTTTACAGGTATAGACAGCAAAATCGGACAAAAAGCCAGTTTTTGGGCGTTTGGGTATGAATTTTGCTTTAATTATAGTCAGGAGGCTTCGGAGGCTTTCTAAAATCAGGGTGATGCAAAAGAAAAGCGGGTTCGAGAAGAGAGCAATGTGATGGATGAGACGCGATTAGAAGACAAACTTAACGAGCTGGTAAAAGAATTCGGGGGGATGATGAAACCACAACATAAAAAGCTGGCAATGCTTGCCAAACAAGCGCAAGAAAACCATAAGCGACTTCAAAAAAGCGTCAATAGTCTGCAGGAATCGCTGGATTACCTGCGGGTATGTATCAAATATCAGCTTTTCGATTTAGAAGCGACACGCCGAGAAAATAAGTACCTCAGAGATATGCTTGAGGAAAAGGAGACCTAAGAAAAAGAGTGT
>CAZWKM010000051.1:0-9385 GCA_964634165.1 uncultured Pirellulales bacterium
ATGAATCCACCTTAAAAACCTTTAGTTTTTGTCTTGACAATGGGTAGGGGTATATACAATTTATCAACCGGAGTTGAAACCCGCGTGGATGTTGGAAATCCTGTACTGGGTATTGCCGTTGACCAGGAAACAGGCCTTGTTTATTTGACAACTTATGACTCATGGTGGAATCCGGGGACAGAAAACAGACTTATGGTGTATGACTCTAACTTGACGCGGCAATGGGTATCCGAGGATATTGGAAACCCGGCAGGGGTGTGCGTGCCGGCTGGTGATGTTTCGTATAAACCGGCTGTTTTCTATCTCGTAAAAGATAACAATGACCCCAATGATGAATGTGTTCGCCCATGGAATATGATTGATGAGAACTATCTTATTTTTGATATTTGTTGGGATGCTAATAACCATGCTGATAGCAACGTAGTATTGATTGATTACTTGCCAGAAGAATGTTACTACTATTCTTCAACTCCTGACGGTAACTATAATTCTGCCGACCATACAGTAACCTGGAACCTGGGCAATATTGGCGATGATGATGCGAATTGTTTCGAACTAAAAACCAAAGTCAATTATTGGGCAAGGCCTGGTGATACACTTACCAACCTTGTTGTGATGGAAGGTGATACTTATCTCAATGAAGCCACGTGTGACGTTAATGTATGTGCTTATGGCACTGAAATTATCTACGTCGATAAGGATGCAAACGGTTATAATAACGGCACTTCCTGGGACGATGCCTATACGGATTTGCAGGACGGCCTTACCGGTGCTCGCAACTGCGGTGCTTCGGTAACGGCCATCTGGGTTGCAGCAGGAATATACAAGCCCGTCTGGGATGTCAACGAAGATAACTACGAAAATAAATCTTTTGAATTGATTGAGGATGTTGGCCTATTTGGCCACTTCGGTGGTGTCGGAACCTATGAAACCAGTCCAGACCAGCGTAACTTTGCTGATGCAAACAATACTACTATCCTTGAAGGTCAAATCGGCGAGAATTACTATGAAGCGGTTAAATATATTGTGAAGGCAGAAGACATTCAAGATGCCATTGTGGATGGCTTTACTATAAGAGGTAGTTACATCGGTGCCGGTATTTATCTTGACGATGCTGATGTTGCAATTGTCAACTGCAAGCTAAAGGATAATGGCAACTATGGTGTTTATGCTACCGCCACTACATCGTCTTTTCCTGACATACACAATTGTCTGTTTATGGACAATTCTACTTACGGGTTGTATTGCGACCGCTCCCGGCCGGCGATAAGTGATAGTGTCTTTAATGGAAATAATATAACTCAACGTGCTATATATGCTTCTGCGTCTGTTATCGAAATGTCCGATTGTACAGTGAAGAATCACACCGGTAACAGTATATGTGTTTACGATACTGACATAGAGATAGAGGGTTGTTGTATAAAAAACAATACTTACTGTATATATTGTTCTGATTCCAACCCGGTAATAAATCACTCTGTGATAGAACGCAATTCCGGCACCGGTATATATTGTTTATCTGGTTCGACACTTAGTCTTACTAACAGTGTAATTCGCTGGAATGGCGATTTCGGGATATTCCTTGAAGATACGTTGACCACAACAATAAAGAACAACTGGATACATAATAACGGCGCTGATGGTTTAGGTGACTATGATTCCGGAATTTATATAACCGGGCAAATTGCTGAACCTCTGGTTAGAAACAACACAATCATAGACAACCTTTCGTATGGAATTTATTCGTATTCCGGCACTGAGCCAAATGTCGTCAACTGTATAATCTACGAAAACGGAACACAAATAGGCACCTACAACGGTGAACCTTTAGAGAACGTAAAGTATAGTTGTATTGAAGGCGGTTATGACGGCACCGGGAACATTAGCGGTGACCCGTCGTTTGAGAATCCAACTGACCCTAACGATTTGCATTTGGCCGGAATATCACCCTGTAAAGATGCCGGTGACCCTAATGGTAATTATGGCGATGAAACCGATATCGACGGTGAAGAACGCATCAAGTATGGCCGTGTTGATATGGGTGCCGACGAGTACTATTGGAGTCCTGCTGACTTTGATGAAGATGGAACAGTTAACTTCATAGATTATGCTATCCTCGCTGCTGCTTGGCAAAGCGAACCGAACGATGGTAATTACGACGAAGATTGTGACCTGGAAGACAACAACTCCATCGATTACAACGACCTTGCCTTATTCTGTGAGGACTGGCTCTGGCAGGCCGGCTGGGAAGAAGAGATGCAATGGATGATGATGGGCGGTGGCGGTATGGGCTTTGGCCTTGAAAGCATAATCCTTGAAAGTTCCAAGACCGCTTTAACTAGCGATAGAGATGCCCTGATGTTATCAACTGCTTCAGAAAGTCTGGAAGCAAGACCTGAGAGGTTAGTTGCCAAAAGCCAGAAGTTTTACGATATTACACCAGCCACAACGATATCGGGCAGACGAAAAACTCTGGAGATTGAAAAAATCGATATTAAGAAAATACTCAAGTGGCTTGATGATATCTGGCTTAATGAGGAAGTAAGAAAGGTCATAACCGAAGATGAATGGCGGGAATTTGTCGAAGCGGTTAAGTCAGAGCTTGAATAAACAAAGCTTGGCATATTGGAGTAAAGGGCTGGCTATTTGACGCCAGCCCTTTTTTACTTGTTAAGGTATTTTTAATTTTGTAATCGAGCAAGCTCGTCCTGACACATCTTGAGTTGGCCGGGGTTGGTGAGCTTTTTTGCGGCGGCCTGCAAGTGCTTTACCGCCGGCTCCGGCTTATCGAGATAACGTGAATACAATATGCCCAGCATCAGCTCCACCTGCTCGGCATATTCGTAGCTGGTGTAGTGAGTTAGAAACTGTTCGTAGGCCTGGGCTGCTTCAGCGTGTTTATTGTTGCCGGCGTACAGTCCTGAATTAAATCCGGTGGAGTTACTTTGGTGGCAGATGCGGGACAAGCATCTTTCGAATCAAGTGTTTGAGACGGCCGAGCAGTTAGACAGGGACGTTGGTAAAGCTTGGTGTGTTGTTACTTGCCGGCCTGAAACCGTTCGCTCTTTATGCTTTTTTCCCTGGATTGAATCGGCAATCAATAACTAAAATTGGTATAAGATGCTTTTAATAAAAAACCCCTGCTTTTGAGGAGGAGGAGAGAGGGGAGAAAGCGAATAAAGCAGGGGTATGAAAACGAAAAAGTACGGTGATTATAGCCGTCTTTTCAGTGAGGTCAAGAAAAAAATGCCTTACATAGCAAAAAAATATGCAAAAACCCTCTGGAAGTACCGCCAGAAGGCCACAGAAACGGACAGAACGGCCTTTAAGGCGTTTATGGAAAAAGGCAATAACCTCTTATGTGAGGTGGTTTTATAAAAAAACCCCTGCTTAGCGGAGGGAGGAGAAAGAGGAGAAAAGCAGGGGTTACAGAAAAATGAAAAAGCTATTCTCATTATAGCGGTTTTGGTGGCAAGGTCAAGAAAAAACGCCCTGCATAGCTAAAAAATATTGAGGATTACCCGAATATGGGCGGATAGAAATAAAAAAGGCCAATTTACCGTAGGCAACAGGACGACAAGCCTGCCTCCGTACTGTTACTTAGAGCCTATCCAAATAACCCGCTCTATCCCCAAGGGAAGCCCGATGCCTGCGTTGTCGGCCAAAAACGTTCTCAACGTGGAGAAAACCACGCCTCCGAGCCTTTTTGGCCTGCCGCCTTGGCCTCTCCGCAGGACACCTAACGGTGGAACTTTTCGCTCGGCCTCATAACGACCCGGTTATTCGGATAAGCTCTTATAGTACGGCGGTTCATTGCTTTTAGCTTAATTTTCGTGATTGACGTTGTGATACCGTATTGGACAGCCAAGTCGGCTACCGAGGATGGCCTTCGTAGAGCTTCCGGCCTTCGCGGATTGCCCGGCGGTTACGAGATTCAATCTGCTGACGCACCGTATAGACTTGCTGACGCTGCTGGTCGAGGGGACAGGCCTGGAAGCCATCCATATCGGCCCGTGGTCGTTCCTGCAGCGTCCGGCTGCCGGCCTGGATGATTGCCAGGGCTTCAATGTATTTAGGGTCGCCGGTGTCTTCAAACTTCTGCAGGCAGGGACTGAATTCGGGGCGGTCAAAGCTAACCTGTGGCCCTAAGTTAGCGCTATGGTTAGCAAGTCCGGCAAAAGGCACACCTGTTAGTTTACCGAGGCGGTTGAGCTGTTTGTTGTTTAAAGGGGAACGGCCAGCCAGATTGTTGGGGTAGGCGCTGTCGTAGCGCGGGTAGTATGGCCCGTTGAGGTCGATCCACGTTGCAATAGTTTCAAATTCGGCCTTTGTGAGCTTGACATCATAGTGTCCCTCGCGAATCACCTTGACAAGCTCGCTTGCGTGCGAACCCCACGAAAAGGGCTGCTGGATATCGGCCGGCCCGGCGCCGATGGCTTTGATGTACTTTTTTCGCCACAGCTCGTTGTAGGAGGTGTTGAATGTGTTCGTCCGGTCACGGGCGAGATTCAGCTTTTCGCCTTCATCTTTGCCATAGTCGTGGCAGCTAACGCAGTGCTTGTCGAAAACCGGCTGAACATCTCTTATATAGCTGAACAAACGGGGCTTTCCGTGCCAACCCTGGAGCTTACTCGGCGGGCGCCGGAGTGCCATTGGCATCTTTGTATTCAACTGCGGCGGTGCGCTGCGGCGATTCTCGTGGCAGCCGGTGCAGCCCGTTCGCTCGCCTGATTGGACAATTGTACCGCTCCGCATAGACTGAACCATCATTTTGTCTTCATCAAGAAGCTGGAAAAACACGAACTTGTCGGAGGGCACTTCAAAGTAGGCTGAGCCGTCTTCGGCGACAGGGACGGTGCCGAGGACACGTTTGTTCTCGAAACTGTGCCAGTTGATAGCCGGACAATGCACCCCTTGTCCACCCCATGCCGTGTGGGTCCAGAAACGTTTTTCCGGCGACTCCACCACGCGGAGATACTTGACCGTACCAGGTTTTACGCCCTCCATATGTGTTCCCTCGTAAACATTGACGACATATAAGCAGCCCTGCTCGTTTCTGAAGTTGCGTCGGGATGGAATGGTCGGCGGTCGCGGTCGCGGGCCCAATGGCATTGGGTCATAACAGCCGGGCGGCTCGACGTGCAGAAGGATTTCGTTGCCGAAAACGTCAATCAGGTATATTCCCATTTGTTCGCCGCGGCCGGTCATTCGGGAGCAGAGGAAGTACTTACCATTCAAGGGACAGGGGTCCTCGTATTTTGGGTTGACGCCTTTGAAGTTGTCAAAGCCATAGGTGTCCGGCCTGGGTCCTTTTTCCTTTACGAGGTTAATCGCATCAGCCGGCCAGGTACGGACGACGGGTCCTCTACCATCAACGCCCAGCCGGCGGTCAATGATGGCAAGTGCGCCCCAGGGACGGTCGTGGCAGGAGCTAAAAACACAGAGGACCTTCTGCGTTCCCTGAATAGCACGAGCATCAATTACGGCGCCCGGCGACCAGGTATTGTTGCCCCAGTAAACGGCGTGATTGGTGCCGTCGGGGTTCACTGTCCAGAGGCCCTGGGCGTCGCCGAAGTTGCGGTCCACGTACTCCCAGCGGTCGTAGATTATTCGCCCGTCCGGCATAAGTGCACTATGGCCTTCGTGCAGGGTACTTTTGGCGATCTGGTGGATGTTGGCACCATCAGCGTCCATTCGGAAAAGGTTGCCCATGATATGGCGGTTACACATACAGTACTTCGGCTCGCGTGTCGAAGAAAAAACAATTGTGTCATCGGGCATATAGAGGGGGTCGAAGTCAGCGACGCCCACCGCGGAGGTGAGCTGCTTGAGACCCGCACCATCGGCGTTGACCTCGTAGATATGGTAATCATCGTTGATATTTTTGCGCATGGCGAAGATGATTTTCCCGCCACCAAAATGAATATCGGGGTCCCGAACAAAACTTTCGGAGGATTCAATGAGCGTTTTGACCTGCCCACCCCTGGCAAAGTCGATGGTTTTTATCGCTCCGCCGCCCTGAAAGCTGTTTGTGTTGATCTCGCCGGTCTTGAACATAGTGGCGGTGTTGTGATGGTCTTCCTTATACTGGCGTCGCACTATAAAAAGGATTGGTTGACCACTGACGAGAGGATTGGCAATCAGCGCTTCACGCTGCAAGTATGTGAACTCGGCCTGGATTTTTGCGATATCGGCCTGGCCGGCCTCATTCATACGGCGTTCGATATTAGCCAGTTTCGTCAGATATTCTCTGCCCCCGGGATAGCGGTCGCCGAACGTAGTCATAAGGTCTTCTATCGCTGCCCGGAGCGCGACCTGTCTTTCCTTTGGGGGCATAGACTTTCCACCCGCGGCCGGTTCAGCAAGCATCACCACGGCCGGCAAAAACACTAACAAAGCAAGAGCGTAGATACGTCTAATGTTAGATTTTCCTCCAACAAACATTGTTCCGGCAAAACTGATTATTGCCCGGGACTGGAGTCGAACCAGCACGACCAAAAGGTCACTAGCCCCTCAAGCTAGCGCGTCTGCCTATTCCGCCACCCGGGCCTTTCAATTGATTCCGCCATAGGCGGATCTTCGATATTGATTCCGTCAAACAACGCCGGATTTTCGCTACGCTACAATATTGATTATTGATTGTCAATTATCAATCCAGAAATCAGGGGATTAAGGGCTTATTTAAGCAAACGGATAAATTCTTCTATGGTAAGTCCGGAATATCTGATGAGACTACGCAGCGTTCCCGGGTCAAGAACTTTATGGTTTGGCACAGAGAGAGTAGGCCGCATACCCTCCTTCTCCATAATGATATGAGGACCGGTCTTTCTAATCAACCAACCCGCTTTTTGAAAAGCACGAACCGCTTGATGGCCAGAAATATCCCGAGGCAGCTTGGCCATTTATACTACTACCTCGCGAATTATATCCTCTTTATGTTTAAGCTTATCCCTCTCGGTTCGCTCATTCAATACCTCAAGGCAACCTTTAATGGCATCCTCAATGTTGGCCATAGCTTCTTCAACCGTAGCCCCCTGGGACACACAGCCGGGAATAGCGGGACATTCTACCACATAACCCGAGACTTCACCGGGACGAATAATTACTTTGTAATTCATATCAACACCTCTTCGGGATCTAGCTCTAAATACAGAGTGATTGCTTCTTTGATATTCTTGACCGCCTCCTGTTCAGTTTTGCCCTGGCTCCAGCAACCCTTAAGGCTGGGACAGTGGGCCACAATAAATCCGTTCTCACCTTTCTCCAGAACGACCTTTAGTTTCATTTTATCACCTCTCGTAAAAAGTATACTACATCCTTAAGAGAATATCAACAGGGAAATATTTCGCCCAAAAAAAATTAGGTTTTTTTCAATATTTTCCGAATTTTTCTTGACTTTGCTGCCGAATGTGCTAATATTTGTAATTATGGCAAAAAAACTGCTTTCAACATCCTGTCCTTCCTGCGGCCTGCCAATGCAGACGGCAGCGATGGCCTGTGCAGCCTGCGGGGTCAAAATTGAAGGCAATTTCAGCGAGACCTTCTTCGATAAACTCGCGCCGGAAGACCAGAACTTCCTCGAACAATATCTTTTAGCCGGATTCAGCATCAAAACCTTAGAGCAGAGCGGCTCATTAGGATATGCAGCAATACGGTCCAGGCTGGACAGGTTAATTGGAAACTACAAGGCAGTAAAGAAAATGGATGCTCAGAAAAAGGCCATTCTGGAGCAATTGAGAACAGAAGAAATTAGCGTCGCTGAAGCCAAAGAAAAACTCGAAAAACTTTCAGGAGATTAAGAAATGGAAAACGTATCAAATATATCGTCAGAAGAAGAACTGCTGCAGCTTCGCAATGAAGGCAAGATAACTGAGGCCGAATATCAAGACCTGCTTGACTCGCTACAAAAAGCCACAAAGGTTCATATTGAGCCGACTACTCCAGAGATAGACAAGGCAAAATCGAAACGCAAGCTGGGTAAGATTGCCTTTATCTTGATGTTGGTGGGGTTTGTTTTGCCCACAATTTGTTTCTTGGCGGTAGAAATGTTGGCTCAGGCACACGACGCAAATATGCATTCTGCGATTGGGCCTTGGTTCTTTCTTGGCGCTGCTTTCGAGATAGCAGCGTTTGTAATGGGTGTAATTGCCTGGCCGGATGTCTTTGGTAAAGCGACCGTCATAACTATTTCGGTTCTTGTTGTACTTGTTTTGCTATTTACGGCGTAGGAGTCTGTCGGCGGCGTCAATGGAGAACCCGGCCTGCGGATTTGTATAACCGAAAGACAAGTTCGGGAGTTTTTAAGGAGACAAAGAAATGGAAGATTTATCAAATGTATCGTCAGAAGAAGAACTATTGGAGCTTCGCAATGAAGGCAAAATCACCGAAGATGAATATGGGGAACTGCTTGAGACGCTGCGAAAGACCGGAAAAGTTGATGTTGGACCGACTGTCCCAGAGATAACCAAAGCAACAGCGAAATGCAAATTAGGTATAACCGCCTTTGTTTTGATGCTGGCAGGAATTGTTTTGCCTGTTGTGTGTATTTTACTTCTACATTTTGTGGTAGGGTGGTTTCCCGGCTTGTATTTTTTAGGACTTTGGTTGTTTCTTGGGGTTGTTCTGGAGATAGCTGCACTTGGAATAGGCATTGCTGCGTGGACAGACCCTTTCGGCAAAGCCGCGGTGATAGCGTCTTCGCTAATTCTCATAGCTGTTCTTCTTTTTGTTATAGGATTCATACCCCGCCGTGTTTCAATTCGAGAAGAGAGACACCAATTAACCCCCTTGGTAGCAACCGAATTAAAACGGTTCCCCATCGACAACTTAGAGGGCGTTATCACTCAATCGGGTGTGATAATCGACAAGCAAATCTCAAGTGACGGCAACGGCTCTCTGCGAATTGAAACAACAGAGCGCACAACGGTCCGCTTATTTGAAACAGGCGACATAGATATCGAGAACGCACGGTTGATTTATCGGGCGCGGCTGCGAACAGAAGATGTCGAAGGCCAGGTTTACCTGGAGATGTGGTGTCATTTTGCCGGCCTGGGAGATTCCTTCTCAAAGGGTCTTGACAGGCCTTTGACCGGCAGTACGGACTGGGTAACGGAAGAGATACCTTTCTTCTTGAAGAAGGGGGAAAATCCCGATAATGTAAAGCTTAATCTTGTCATAAATGGCAAAGGTACTGTTTGGATTGACGATATTCGGCTGCTGAAAGGGCCGCTTAAATAAGAAAGACGAGATACTATGTGCCTTTTTGGTTGTTCCAAAGCAGAACGTGGAGGCGCTGGCAGAATGCAAAACTGGTGCGCCTGTGCATATCCACTACCGACGCTGATTTTTTACACGCCAGCGGTCAATGGCAAAGAGAACCAGCCCG
>CAZWKM010000052.1:0-6493 GCA_964634165.1 uncultured Pirellulales bacterium
AATACTCCAGGACGTATAATACTCTCCCATCTGGAGAGCTGACGATTGTGTTGGGGGTCGGCCGACCCGACCCGAACGGCGCCACCGGCAACCAGTCCCGCTTCGACGACGTAACGCTTTTCCACAGTTCTGGACCGTTACCACCCGAGATGCCGCGCCTTGCTGATCCGCGGGTCAACCTGTACGAGGATAAGAAGATTGACTTCAAGGACTTTGCTGAGCTGGCGGTATGGTGGCTTGACGAGGTTCTGTGGCCGTAATCGGCGTTGAGACGAGCTATGTAGATTCCCGTTTGCGCGGGAATGACATAATGCTTTGCACCAGTTCGGGGCCTATACCGATTAGTTCGGTATAGGCCCCCGTTTTAGAATACGTTCATTACCACACGGAGCCCAGCTCTGCATTATATGCAGCCGGGTGGATTTTTTGCCTCGCTGCAACGGCATTTTGAAAAACTTTTCCCAAAGGAGCGTTTATAAAAGCTTGCAAACACAGAAGTTATACGATTTGTTGCTTCCGGCCTGAATTTTTCTGTAATTTCGGGAAAAAGCGTGTTCTGGAGCGGCTAATTTGGTATTATGTATTATGTATCATGTATCAGGTGGCTTACAAATATTGGCGGATTATTTCAACGAACTCCAGTCTTAAACCCACCGCGCGCTTGCCGCTCGGTTGAGGTGGTGTAATAGCGAGAAGTAAACCACGGGAGAAGCTTTGCATTTGTCAAGCAGATTTGGTATATTAGTGAAATAGAGAAGCTAACAGTGTGGCTAAGCGTTTTAATGGGAGGTATGAGTTTATGGTAAGGTATAGACATATTAAATGGGCGTTTTCTCAAAGAAAGGCTTTCACGCTCGTAGAATTGCTTGTTGTGATTGCCATAATTGCGATTTTAATGGCGATTTTAGTGCCGGCGCTCAGGCGCGCGAAGAACCAGGCAAGTTCAAGTGTTTGTCAGAGTAATCTGCGGCAGTTGAGCCTGGCTATGACTCTCTACACGCAGGACCACGATGATAAAACTATGCCTTTCGTTGGCATCGACAAGGCTGGCCAGTACTGGTTCCACCAATTAGCGCCATATCTGAGCGCCAAGGGTTATAAGAAGGACCCACAGGCGCACAAAGAGGGGGTGATGAAAGTAGCATTTTGTCCGGCAGTAACAAAACGCACGGAGGACAGCTCGCGGTTAATGGCCATCGGTACGGCGTATCAGTCGTGGCTCTTCATGGAGGGGGAAGGCAGTTACGGGCTTAATTTATGGCTGCTGCCGGACGACCCATCTGGGCTTTACGTCCCATCATTTCCGGCGGCAAATTTCTATATGAAATACTCGGACGCTAAATTCAATGTCCCAATGGTAGGCGATTCGGTGTGGGTCGGCTCATGGCCCGACAGGGACGATATAGTACCCGATGACCTGATTCGGGCTTTTGGGATGCAGCATGCTAATGGGCGCTTTATGGCTCGTTTCTGTATCGACCGCCATAATAAGGCGGTCAACATTGGATTTACAGACACCCACGTAGAAAGAGTGCAATTGGAAGACTTGTGGACACTAAATTGGCACCGACGCTTTCAGCCCAACTACGATGTGTTTATACCGTGAAGTGACCTTATATTTCTTTTGATACTTCTTTGATTGGTCTGTCAGGTCAGAGTGCACCGTGCCCCCCGGAGTCGTATTTTGAAAATAGCCGATGCGCAGCTCCCACATCAAGTCGTTGAGGAAATTATGGATTAGATTTCTTCGACAGCCCGCTCTAATCTCGGCCTTGCATTCATACCTCACTAACAAAGCCAATCGAGCATCTCCGCGAAGGGTTTCTGACTGTCTTTCAACCATCGCAATCACCAATTGAAAAAGCGGCCCCTCAAAGACCAGAGCCGCTTTGAAAAACCAAAGCCACCAGTCTTACATCACTGGTTTTTCCTCAAATCTGCTGTTGTCGCTGTTGCCGGACTCACAATTCTGGGTTTTAATCATTTTTTCAAAGTTCTGTAAGGCCTTGCAAATAAAGCAGTTAGGCGTTTTTACGCAATTTTTTTCAAAAATTTAGTTATTTTTTTCATTTTTACCTTGACAGGAATATAGGCAATATGGTAAAAAGAAGTAGTTCTGACCAATGGACTTTGTTATCCATAGTTCCCTGGTTAAAGTAACTAACTAATTAGGTTGGCCTGGAGCCGG
Source organism: uncultured Pirellulales bacterium (assembly GCA_964634165.1). Taxonomy (GTDB): domain Bacteria; phylum Planctomycetota; class Phycisphaerae; order Sedimentisphaerales; family Anaerobacaceae; genus JAUVYQ01. The sequence continues at coordinate 2,189 of CAZWKM010000052.1, forward strand.
CAACGACGGCTCCGGTGGGTGTCGGAGGAGCGGCACTTTGTTTGTATCCGTAAAAAACGGTGATACGGATGCAAAAAGCAAGGATTGCTTTAAGCTGCTATTTGTCCGCGAGTTAGTCTGTAACTGTGTCGGGCTTCGAGCGCGGCGAATTTTGTTAAACACAGTAGAATAGGAGAAGTGTTATGAGAACGTTTTATTTTATTTTGTCGGTGTTGCTGATTACGTGCGTGTCAGCGCAGGCCGCCATTGTGCCAAACGGTGATTTTGAAACATTATACAAGCCGGGCAGTACAACGATCACCGCGGCACTTGACGATGGCGAATGGTTCAAAGCCAATAATACCAATCAAGGGTTGAATTGCGCTTTGCAGCAGGGTGGAATCGCAGATTATTCCGACGGTACCACCGGCACAGCTGTCGATTTCCCCGATTGGACCTGGCCTGTAGGATCGTCTGATAACATGATGGGCGGCCAATGGGGCGGCGTCGGCGGTGGAATGGGACTCGGTGTCTTTACCGGATGGGGCGGTGCAACTCAGGTCGAATCAGCTGCCCCTCTGACCGCAGACGTTCTCGGTGCAGGCGAGTACCATCAGCTTTCTGCCGAGATATATTGGACTGGTAGACCTATCAATCTCGATCTGAAGGTAGACGGTGTAATAGTGACACCCGACAGCTCGGTCTCTCCGCCCGATCCAGGTGACGGATCATGGGTAACAATGACAAGGGACTATGCTTCCATTCCTGCCGGAGCTATAACGATTCAATTTGGCACCTTAGACATCGATGAAACTGGCAACCGGGCTGTCATAGATAACATAGAGTTTGGCGCAGTTCCAGAACCTGCGACAATGCTCCTGTTGGGTCTTGGCGGTTTGGCTTTGATTCGCCGTAAGAAGTAAAGCTAATATTTACCGTCAAAATGATTCAGCCTTAAGGCTGTCGGTAAATATGGCAAGAATTAGATGTTGGGCGTGTTGCCCGACAGTATGAAATACCCGTGGACGGTTGCTGTTTATGTAACCGTTCACGGGTTTATTAATGCCGGTTCTTGAGCTAAGAACGGCCCCCCAGGTACATAGTTAACCCGTCTATCAACAGGAATCTTTCGGCGCGCTACATGCCGCCGAAGTGTTCTGCTGCCAGAATCTTCTTTCCGCCCTGAACAATTTCAAACGTCCCGGTCGTATTGCCGTAACGGACCTGGACCTTGCCGGGTTTGTTGCTTATGCCTCGCAGAACGGCTTGCGTTAGTTTGCCGTCTTTCCATTGCATGTCCAATTCGTAACCGCCGCGGGGATGCATGGATTCCTATAATTATTGTCGCCATGCCTCGCCGGCACCAGCTTTGGGGGTTGCACCTGTGATAGGAAGCTTAAGTTTAGTTTCGCTTTTAGTGCGAATGACTCGGCCAAGTTCCCTTTTGCTAATCTCTATCGGCCCGGTACTAAACTCCGGGGTATTAAACGTGTCGAGAAGCGAGTCATAAAACGCGGCACTTTTTTGCGGCAGCATAAAAGATTTATGCGCCTTGCCGTCCTGGTCAACATAGCTGATACACAGCCGCGTAAATATCCCTCCGTCCCGCTTACTGCTGAAAACGATCCATCGCCCGTTTGTCGACCAGCTGTGCCACCCCTCAGCCTTATCACTGTTAGCCATTTCAAGTTTTTCGTATTCGCCAGTCTCCAGGTCCATCATATAAAGGTCGCTGTTAGTTTGAAACAGCGAAAAGCAACTATATTCGCACATGTTGAATAACAGAAATCGCCCGTCGGGTGATATCCTCGGCATCAAAATACTTAACCCTGTCTTCTCCGGAGAAAGTACGGTCTCCAATTCCCCCCACTTATCGGTGATTATGTCATAGCTTATCCGCATCAGGCTATATTTCACTTTTTCAAAATTCTCAGGCGGCACACTATGCCGATCCTCCCACAAAACAGGCGCACTGACAAAATAAAGATACCGACCGTCAGGACTCCATGAAGGATGCGTTTCCAGTATTTCCTTTTTAGCAAGCGCGTTGATGGTTTTCACGCTTTTGCTGCGAAAGTCGTAATACAAAACACATGAGTCAAGCTCAACAACATCTCTGACCTCCTCGCGTTCTGCCCAGTGGAAAAACTGATGTACGCTGTACTTGGAAAAAGCAGCCACTTTACCGCTAGGATGCCAACTAGTATGCCCAAAAGTTGTCCCCACCTTCTCGGCCTTGCCACCGCCGGCCAATATTGTGTCGTTGCCGAAATGACCGCGAAATCCCAATAACATACTTTTCGGATTATTGTTAATAAAGGTATGACAATTTACGCAACCGTTTTCGATAGATTTGCCGTGTATTACAACGGATTCATCGAAGTTTTCAAGATTACGCTGATAAATACCTACGCTCTTGTACCAGTTGTAGTTGGGTTTCAAACGTCGATACACAACATGTGAATCAATCTCTTCATTTTCGTTAGAGATATTATTGGATATCGTTTGGTAACGCTGCCAGGTGCCGTTTGCGTTCATTACGTAAACATCATAAAATAACGCCTTACCCTGATTAGCTCTTAGAAGCTTTCGCCACTTCTTCAAAGGGATTATAATTTGGGATTTTGTGCTGACAATCTCAATGTCCTGGTTGGCAGAGGTGTAAATACGAACAAAGTATTTCTCGCCGGTTTCCTGCACCTGAAAGTTCAAAGGCGCGATATTCGACGGGATGACCAGATCGGTATAATCCGGATAAATACTCGGCGGACCGGATATGTCAGTGTAGGTTTTAATGTTTACGGTCTCATTCCGCGTAATGACATAAAAGATCGCGACCAAACCGACAACCGTACAAATCATAAAGAGATAACGGGATTGATATTTCATCGTCCGACCCCTGACAGATTAAACATATAATAATAGAAATAGGTGTTTCCAAATTGCGGTGCCAGGTTACGTGCCGATGCCGGTCTGCCAATCGGGTTTGATTTGAGAGCAGCCATAAATTGATCCCCTGTTCTATACGTTTTCGGATCAATTTTCCAGCCATGCGAATTGAGCCGCTTCCTGGTTTTGCCTAAGTGAAGCAAGATCGCCTCTTCATAATGTCGCGGTATCTCCTCGTAACCAAAGTCACGGAACCGATACATATTCGCAGCGATCTTGTCCACCTGCTTACTCTTAAGATAATAAACCATCAGGTACTCAAAGGCAATTTTGTTATGTGGATTAACCTCAAGAAAGTCCAGCATAAAGAGCTCTACGGGTTTATCTCCGATAACGTCTTTCTTGAGCATAACCGATCGCAGACGAATAATTTCTTCATCATTGTTAAGCTCAGGATCTTCAGCAAGTCGACTCAGCGTATTTTTTGCTTTTTTTCCGTGTATAAGGTCCCGGGAAAGAACTTCCAAAAAGACTCGCGCGACTTTCGGCTGTTTTTTGGCAATATTAATTATTGCCAGACTCCAAAGAATCTCCGGATATTCGCCTGAGTTTTCAAATAATTCGTATGCTAATTTTTCTGCGGCCACAACATTTCCCAGCAATAATGATAGCCGGATGTAACTTATGCCTCTTTGATACCCCCGCAGACCTACATTTCGTGGAGGAAGAAACATCCCTTCTTTGAATTGAGGGTAACGAAACAGTTCCTCCCCGAGTTTGCCCGTATGATGCAGCGCCTGGATGATGTTGTGATTGCCGTCAGGATCATGCGTAACAACCGGGAAACGCTCCGCATATTCCAGCAGTTCGGTCCACATACCGTTGCCTGCGTAGAAGTGTGCCTGCAGACGCTGTTTTTCTATACCGGTCGAAAGAAAAACAGTTACAATCGCAGCCGAAATAACAACAAGTAGCTGAAGTGGCCCAATGAGCCATCTTAGCTGTTTTTTTTCTGTATTGGCTGGAGTTTTTTTAGATTGTTTCCTGGATGTTTTTTGGCTAAAGAAAAATTGACAAACAAACACAGCTAACAAAATACACAGGATAGAAATGTACAATGCCTTTGTAGCTGTATTTGTGCCAAAAACAAATTTCGGGTCAAAAGGCAACAAATGCAGATAGATATCCATCAGCCTGACATCGAAAAACCATCCCACAACCAAAGGTACAAGTCCCGCCAGCAAAATATACAGGCCGCCTAATAATAAGCGGCGCCGAATAAACAGTTCGAAACCCGCAGCCAAAATTCCGAAAAGAAAAGCACAAGCGCCCGCGCCAAGGTATAGCAAGACAAACATGACCAGAAAGAAACAGCAGCGGGGTGCAAAACTTTGCAGCCGTATCTTTTCATACACGACCAAAACCCACAGATTTATA
>CAZWKM010000052.1:6593-9307 GCA_964634165.1 uncultured Pirellulales bacterium
TGCAAAACTTTGCAGCCGTATCTTTTCATACACGACCAAAACCCACAGATTTATAAGCAAAGCAACAAAGACAGCCAAAGGATGCCCGCATTTATTGTGCATTGCAAGAAAGAATATGGCGGGAGTATAACCGATAATCCCGGCCAGAGAATTATACCCTGCAAAGCTAACAAGCATTGCCGTAGCAAAACAAGTCAGCGAAACAACTACGGTGATGACTATCGCGCCACCCAGAGGATAGTAATAAAACTGCGACAAGAATCCCGTTACATACTCAACGATACCACCGGGGTGATTGATTGCCGTGCCAAAAAACTCCAGGCCGGTAAAAAATCCCGGATAATCTACGAATCGCCCAAAAGCGTGATAGATAAGGCGAGTATCGCCAAATAACCAGATGTATAAGAAAAAACAGCAAAACAACAAACCGTGGAAAAACGCCATATATCGAGTTGTCCCAAATGTTTTTTTACGGAGAAGTTCCATTTGATCAGAATTTCCAAATTTAGCGATTATCTCAGCTCAGCTACGCCACTGAACCTCTTTTCTAATAGAATATCAAATCTGCCTCGAATAATCAAGGGCAGACCCCTTTTTCGGCATCATAACTTTAGTTTCCACAAGCAGTTACTCACTTCAGGGCGTCAGCAACCTTGCCTCTAACAAACTCCAACTCAAAACACCTCATCACCAATCTAATCTACCCCAAAATAGTAAATAGTCAATAGAAAAGCGTCAATCCAACTTGGGCGAACGATCCGCCAGCTACAGCTTGGTCAGGTGCGGAAACTAGTGAGTGGCAGACCCTGAGAAGGGATTATGCTTCTCTCCCGGCTGGTGAAGTGAAGATTCAAGTTGGTATCGACAAAGTCCCCGGACTTTACGATCCACGGCTCGTTATCGACAACGTATCGTTCGGCCCCGTTCCGGAACCTGCCACAATGCTCCTGTTGGGTCTTGGTGGGTTGGCTTTGCTTCGTAAGAGACGCTAAGCGCTGATACATACTCACCTGGAAAGCAACCGATGAGTAGTTTGGATTAGTTCGGGGCCTAATGCCGAGTGATTCGGCATTAGGCCCCGCTTGTTTTCATAAGTATTGGGATTGACCCACCAGCGGCGAGCGGCATAGGTTGGAAATGGCAGATTATGTTTCCTACTCGTGAAACGCTCCTCCCTGACAGAAGTCATAATCGTACCGCCGTCGAAGAAAGCTCGCAAGACGGGTTTATCAATACTGATAACCGCAAAAAATGTGAAAAAAAACTTTTTTTTTATTTATTTTATTCTGTAATTTTACTTTAACCAATTCTTTGGCATTCACACCCAAGCCCTTGTAACAAAGGATATTGGGAGCTTCGTACCTCAATGGTACTTGACCTGGTTGCTCTCTGATAAGCGGTTTTTTCGGCTTTCGCAGCAGGTATTATCGGCAGGTATTATCGGCCGTCTTGGCTTTCTCTACCAAAGGACAGGGTGCTGCAGCAGGTAAATATAAGGAACCTTGTACGAGTGCCCCAACAAAGGAGTCAAGACAAAATGGATAATATCAGCAGCATGGGCAATTTTGGTATTGACAATAAGGTAGCAAATTTGGTAAGATGTTACAATAAGCGGGATAGATTAATGCTTGTGGCCGTTTTGCGGTCGGGTTAGAATTTAGGTGCTTTAACCAAAACACGCCCGACTTGTGCTGTTGTTAGTGCGCACAGCCGATTTGCCATGGGGCAGTTGGTGTTTTTGCTCATCGCAGCAGGAGTTTGATGGCTTCTTTTAAGCCCTCTCGAAATGGATTGATATTTGTTGGTTGATTTAAGGAGATTAATTATGAATAGCGCTACAAGGATGACAAGGACAGTGTGCTTTCTTCTTCTCATAGGGTCAGTGGCTTGTTTTACGGCGAAGGCCCAACCCTTAGAGGAAAAAGCCAGAGAGGCCGAAAAGATGGAGGAGATACGAGAAGAGGCCGCCAGGGCCAAACGAGAAGCCGCTCAAGAAGCCAAACGCAAAGCTCTCGAAAAAGCTAAGGCTAAACTCGAGAAGCACATTGCGGACATTGACCTACCTGAAGACACGACCCAACGCTTTACTGTAAGGGAATTGGGTATCAGCGGTAATACCCTGATATCAACCGGCAAATTGTTGAAAAATATGCCCTTGATATATAACGCCTCGGACAAGCCGCTGCGCCAGGCTGAGAGCACCGACCTTTATGATTTCAGAACGCTGCGTGATATAATTGACAATCCTGGTCAGCCTCGTCAGATTTCTGCAAGAACTATTCGGGGGCTTACCCAATGTATTCTCTCGGTCTACCGAGACAAGGGTTATTCCGGTATATATGTAGCTGTTCCGCCAGAAGCACTTGAGGACGGCAAAAAATTGCGAGATGAGATCTTACTCATAAACATTATCGAAGCTCCGGTTACCTCGGTTACAACAAATTACTATACCCCGGAAAATAAGAGAGTTGAAACAGGGTATCTCAAACCTTCTTTTTTACAGGAATGGTCGCCTATCAAAGTTGGAGAGGTGGGAAAACAGAAGGAACTGGAAGAGTTTATTAACCTGCTCAACCTCAACCCGGACAGATACATCTCAGCAACTGTATCAAAAGGAGCGGAACCAGAAACTCTCTCTGTAGGTTATAATATTTACGAAGCAAACCCCTGGCATTATTTCCTGCAGGTAGACAACTCCGGCACCGATGACAGGC
>CAZWKM010000053.1:0-9215 GCA_964634165.1 uncultured Pirellulales bacterium
CGGCCTTCGTTATCGCCGATCCGTCCGTACGATTCTCTTATGTCTCGCATATCCTCTCTCATAAGGGGCTAAACGCCTGCGAAAGCAGAACCATCCCACTCATAATTATAGACTTACAACATTGGGTCGTTGCGAATGCTCCCATTACATCGTGAGTCTTAGACACTCCCAACAACTGGGTTTTCTTCGTTTATAGTGAAGATGATAGCACTGACCTTCTCAAAAAGCAATAGAAATCGTCCTCAAAATCTCGAATTCAAGCGAAGCGGTTGGGATTCACAGAGGCCCTTCGTAGGTGGATGACCACCCAAGCAGAGCACGTAGTTTTTGGCCGGGATTGAATTTGAAGGCACAGCCATCACGTCTTCTATCCAAATAGAAGCCGCCAAACCCAGGCAGCGTTATTCCTTTTCCGCCTCGGAAAGCATCGTACATAGTATCGAGCACAGCATCGACCCAAGCTTGAGCTGTTGTCTCGTTAGCCTTCATACGTTTCGCAACCCGGCGTACAAACTCGTCCTTATTGATACGTTTAGCCATAGTTATCGTTTCTCCATAACCATCCTGCCGATCTCGTTTCCAAATATCCCTCCATCTCGTTCAGGATGACCGAAAGGCCAGTCAGTTCGAGCCGATCAGTTCCCGAATCATATCGAGGTTTATCTGCTCGAGAGAGTCGCAAACTAAATCGGCCTGGGATAGATTTGCGGCGTTTGTGGAATTTGTTACGGCGATGCACTTAGCGCCGGCGGCTTTAGCGGCCTGGACGCCGTTGGGGGCGTCCTCTATTACAACACAATTTGCCGATTCAACGCCCATACGTTCGGCGGCAAGCAGGAAAAGCTCGGGGTTGGGCTTTTTGTTTTTAACGTCGCTGCCGGTGATGTAAACCATCTCTTGGTATGGAATTTTTGCGGATTCCAAAACAGCGCGGGATTTTTCGAGCGTGCCGGAGGTTGCGATAGCCACTCGAAAATCCTGGCTTTGCATTACCTTTTCCATCAATTCCAGTACGCCGGGGAAGGGTGGTAGCGGTTCTTCGCTGAGAACATTGAGGAAGTATTCCTGTCGCAACTGCGTTGCTTTATTGATTTGCTCTTCGGTCAGTTCCAGGCCGTGAACCCTGGCAGCGGCTTTGACGTATTCCTCAGCTCCGCGGCCGAGGCCCGCCTCAAAATCCTGGCGTTTAACGTCCTTTACGCCAAACAAGTCCTCGAAAACCTTGATGGAAGCTCTTGCATTGACTGCCTCGGTGTCGGCAATCACGCCGTCAACATCGAATATCAAACCATACGGCTTACCCATAGTTTTCAGCGTATAGCGTATAGCGTTTAGTTTTTCAACCTTTATCTACGTACTCTGCAGAAAAGGATTCTGGGCGGTTGCAATTTTGCTGCGGATTTGATATTCTGGTGGAGTTGAAGCCTGGCAGACACATCAGGGTAACTGAAGGTTGCAAGTGGAAATATCGGTCAGAATATCGAAAGGAGGATAGTTGGAATGGGTAAGCCAATGATTAAGAACGTTTTGCTGTGGATTATTGCAATTGGTGTCGTTGCCGGTGCGGTTGATGCTGAGCCAGCGAAGAGAGCGCAGCCGAGGAGGGTCCGGCCGGGCCTTAGTGTGCCGGAAGTTTCGAGGGACAAGGTGATATGCTTTGCGCTTTATACGGTGCACAATAATATTATGAAGCTGACGGCGCAATTGTATCCGCTGAAAGAAGGTGAAGACAGAAAAGTCCAGCTGGAAATCAAAAAGGGCGGGAAGTGGAAACAGATTGCCCAAACGGATGTCATCGAGCAGGGCTGGACGGCGCCGTTTCGGGTGGAGAAGTGGGATTCGACCAAGGACGTTGAGTATCGCGTGGCGCACAGCAAAGATGCATTCTATACGGGGACGATTAAGAAGGACCCGGTGGACAAGGATGTGATTGTTGTGTTCGCATTTACGGGTAATTCGATTAATCCTTCGCACGGCGGTGATATACCAAAGGATGACATTGTTGCGAACATCAAGAAGGTAAAGCCCGACCTTTTGTTTTTCTCGGGGGACCAGGTGTACGACCATAACAGGCATTACGCGGCATGGCTGAAATTCGGGCGGGACTTCGGGGACGCGATTCGGGATATACCGACGGTAACGATTCCGGATGATCACGACGTGGGGCAGGCCAATCTGTGGGGCGCCGGTGGGAAAAAATCCAACACGGGCGCCGGCCACGATGGGGGATATTTTAAGACCGTGGAGTATGTCAAGGAGGTCGAGCGGGCACAGACAAGCCATCTTCCCGACCCATACGACCCGACGCCTATCGAGCGGGGCATCGGCGTTTATTACACGTCGCTGACGGTGGGGGGGATAAGTTTTGCGATTATCGAGGACCGGAAGTTCAAGTCGGGCCCGAAAGGACTGGTTCCGAAGCAGGGGCCTCGGCCGGACCATATTTTGAATCCTGAATATGACCCGAAGAGTGTGGACGTGCCGGGTGCGGTGCTTTTGGGGCAGAGGCAGTTGAAGTTTCTGCGGGACTGGGCTGCCGACTGGCGGGGTGCTCAGATGAAGGCGGTACTGTCACAGACGATATTCTGCGGCGGCGCGCATATTCACGGCGGCACGAAGAATCGCCTTCATGCGGATATGGACTCGAACGGCTGGCCCCAGACAGGGCGCAAGAAGGCAATCGGTGAGATACGAAAGGCATTTGCCATTCATATTGCGGGTGACCAGCACCTTGCGACAATCTTTCACCACGGCATAGACGACTGGAACGACTCGTGCTATTCGTTCTGCGTGCCTTCGATTGCGAACCTGTATCTTCGGTGGTGGAGGCCTCTCGAGCCGGGCAAGAATCGCGAGCGCGGTGCGCCGGAATATACGGGTGAATTTCTGGATGGTTTCGGGAACAAGGTGACATTATTGGCCGTTGCTAATCCGAGCCCGGAGCGGAACGGCGGCAGCAGGCTGACGACGCGGGCAGCGGGTTTCGGTGTTGTGAAGTTCGACAAGAAAAAGAGGGAAATCACGGTTGAATGCTGGCCGAGGAACGTGGACATTACAGACCGGAAGACGAAGCAGTACCCGGGCTGGCCGAGGACTATTAAGCAGGAAGACAACTATGCCCGCAAGGCGACGGCTTATCTGCCGAGCATCAAGGTCCGCGGGATGAGGGACCCGGTGGTGCAGGTGATTGATGAGGGCAGCGGGGAAATCGTCTATACGCTGCGCATCAAGGGCACATCGTTCCGACCAAAGGTATTCAAGGCCGGCACATATACCATCAACGTCGGGGAACCGGACACCGGAAAAATGAAGACCTTAAAGAACGTGCAATCGATGACTTCGGATGAGAGGCGGACGATAAAGGTGAGTTTGTGAAGAGGAGGTTGTTAAAGTCGTCGTGATATTTCGAAGGCCGTGGGCCCAGCGACAAGGACCCACGGCCCACCAATGTTACATATACGCCCCCCCTCTCAAAGACAGATCACGTATACGTATGTACGTTAGCAATTAAGAGTACTGCACCAAAAGCAGCTTCGCTGTTGCTCAGCCGTCAGTTTAAGACTTCCTGTCATTATACTTTTGTTTTATGAATCTGCCCGTATGGCAGGCAACGTCCTTGCCAAAATCAAGACACTTCCGCATCCCTGTATTAAAAGATTTTGCGAATTCGTCTGATTTTACTGCTGAGTATGCAAAGGTTTTTTTACGAGTCTGACGAGTCTGATTCTCAGGTACAGGCGCCAAAGTATAAATTGCAGTCGCAAAGCCGGCGAAATAGATTATCAGCAAAAATACGAGTTTGCCTCTCCAGGTCCTCATTACAGATTTCTCCCTTCCGAAAGAGGCGTTTTTATCGGCCGTTCCCTCCGCCGGCCTTTGACATGCGCCTCTTCTATTAAATTTTAAGATAAAAAACAACAGATGCCAAACAAAATGCTGCAACAATGTTACTTATTGTCGGTATTCTCTGCACAATTAGCCGTATAGAGTCCCTCCCACGGAAAGCTGTTTTCTACCAGATACAATTGTTTATCATTCGTGATTGCTCCTCCAAATAAACTTTAACACAAAAATCGCCCCGGTCAAGCGGCCGGCAGATTTTTTTTAGCACACAGAGAAGACGGCGAAGCCATCCCCAAGCTGCGCTTGAGGCTGCCACCCGGCCGAAAAGAATTAAAAATGGATTCCTCGACTTCGCCTTCGGCTCCGCTCGGAATGACAATTTGTGTAATCTGTGGCTAATTTTTATCCAAAATTTCTTTCAGCGTCCTGCAAACGACTGCCGTCTCATCTTCAGCGAGATTATTATAAAACGGCAAAGCGATGGTTCTCTCACAGACGGATTCGGTAACAGGAAAATCGCCCCGTTTATAGCCAAATTGCTCGACCATAAACGGCTGCAGATGGACAGGGGTAAAATAATCGGCGACCTGAATGTTCCGGTTTCTCATTGCTTCCAGAACGCTGTCGCGCTGCCGGCGAGTAAAGCTGTCTGCAAGGCGGAGCACAAAGACAAACCAGCTCATGTCACAACCAGGCGGCTCGGCGGGCAGTATGAGTCTGTCATCGTCAGCCAACATTTCCTGATAGTATTTCGCGACCTGTTTGCGCTTGGCTTTGATTTCTTCAATTCTTGAGAGTTGGACAATACCGAGAGCACAATTGATATCGCTGAGCCGGTAATTATATCCCAGCCGTTCGTGACTGAGCCAGCCGCCGCCCTTTCCCCTGCCTTGATTGCGAAGCGATACGCACATATCCGCCAAATCATCATCGCCGGTCAAAATCATTCCACCCTCTCCGGTGGTTACCTGCTTATTAGGATAAAAGGCAAATACGCTCATCGCACCGAATGTCCCGACCTTTTTTCCATTCAACGCCGAGCCCAATGCTTCACACCCATCTTCAATTACCGTCAGATTGTGTTTTTGAGCAATTTCACAGACCTTATCCATACCGGCAGGGCTGCCGAAAACCTCCACCGGCAGAATGGCTTTTGTCGCGGGGGTAATCCCGGGTTCGATTTTTGCAGGGTCAATATTCAAAGTTGCCGGGTCAATATCTACAAAGACGGGCTTGGCCCCGGCCATCATAATAGAAGTTGCAGAAGCAATGAAAGTAAAGGGTGTAGTAATGACCTCATCACCCCGGCCAATCCCCAGCGCCAACATACACAAGAACAGGCCGCTGGTTCCGCTATTGACAGCGACAGCCCGCTTTATGCCGATGTAGTCAGCGAAGGCGTGCTCAAATTCGACCAGTTTGGGGCCAAGCGAAAGATTGGAGCTGCGAAGGACGGCACAGACCGCCTCGATTTCCTTCTCAGTGATATCCGGCCGAGACAAATATATCCACATAGGAAAACCTCTTTGTCAATTAGTGAATCGTCACCCGTGACCCGAACGAGCCATTAGTATTGTACCGTCTGCGACCGATAAATCAAAAACATTTTTACGCGCTGCTGCAATTGTCATTCCAGCCCCCGCCCTTACGGGGATAACAATCTTGCACGGGAGTGACGGAGAAGGAGTATGAAACCAGAAGCGCTTATAGGACGTAGTACTTTAAGGGCAGCCGTTTATCAGGCGTAAAGCTGGAAATTGCAATTTCTATGTTAAACGTCCTCCGATTTAAGGCCGAATAGAAAAATACGGTATAAATACATAGTAACGGGAATGAAAAGATGGCAAAAGGGAAAAACGTACTGACGACGGGCGACGTGGCCAGGATTTGTAACGTCGCCCCTCGCACAGTCTCGAAGTGGTTTGACAACGGCCAACTGAAAGGTTATCGCATACCCGGCAGCAAGGACCGGCGAATACCCGTCAGCGAGCTAATTCGCTTTATGAAAGTGCATAATATGCCCGCGACAAGCTTTCCGGTCGGCAAAATCCGTGTCCTTGTAGTGGACAACGACGAGGATACAGCCACGTCTTTAGCCGATACTTTGCGAACCAAGGGCGATTACGAAGTTGAAACCGTGCGGAGCAGTTTTGAGAGCGGCGCAGCGGCGCAGAAATTTGCTCCACATGTTATGCTGGTAAGTCTATTAGCTGAAAGCATAGATGTGACGGACATTTGCAAAAGTATCCGTGCCAACGAAGACTTGCAGGCCATCAAAATAATCGCCCTTGTGAACCAATTAAGCGATTCGGAGTCAGCCGCCCTGCTGCAGAAGGGCTTTGACGGCCATATATCCAAGCCTACCGATGCCGTCGAAGTTATCAAGAAGATTGAAGAAGCAACGGCGATTATTTATTAGCAAACACCGATTTGCTCTCAATGGTAACCCGATAAGAAAGGCCGGTTTTGAGACCAGTTTTTTCTGTGCGACGGCCATTTTTGGGTCGTGGTCTCTAATAGATGTTGTCTGAAAAATCCTTCATCCAATCCGGCCAGCCCCCCGTCCAGCCGCTTGTATCGAACTCTCGATGCCACTTCAGCTTCCACAAGCCCTTAAGCGCAATTTTTTTGACAGACCAATCCAAAAAAACGCCATTTATACACCCGTTGTGCCGGTCGATGCAGAAATGATGCATTTCTGCGTTATAGCCGCTCCACTCACCATTTCCCGCAGGAGGTTCGATGCGGACATTGCCGATGTCATAGCCGGGCCCGCCTCCCCTCCACATGCTGTCCAAAAACACCGGTATCCTGGATACACCTCTAACATCAATCCTTCTGAAGTTCCATTCAGTGGGACGCCCCTGAATTGCTGTAATATTTGACGGTGGATTATAAAGCCAGTTATTCATCCCATAACTGCATCGTTCATCCGCTATGTCGGTTTCTCCTGCAACCCCTCCCATCACGTAAGTCGCAAACGGCCCACCATATACTTCCCCAGGCAGCGGTTTTGTGGCCATCGGGCAGAGGAGCAACTTTGCGCGTTTTCTCGTATCTATGTACGGGCGCAACGCTGTTATCCATTCCCCCCGGGCCCATCCAATCCAATGACCCTGACTGAAAGAGCCATCGTGGTCATCGGCATACATCAACCAGTAAAGACCCCATTGGTGGAGGTTCGACTTACAAATGGCTTCTTTAGCCTGCTTCCTGGCCCGCTGTAGTGCCGGCATCAATATCGCCATCAATATCGCAATAATGGCAATCACGACCAAAAGCTCTATTAGCGTAAAGGCCGCCCCGTTAGAGAACTTTCCTCTAATGGGGCCCGTTAGAAATCTTTTACTTGCCCCGTTAGAAATCTTGATTTCTAACGGGGTAACCCCTTTTCGTTCTCCCATAACGATATCCTTTCCACAGTTCAAGCAATAAACGGCTGCTTTCAGCCTTCGATGCCGCCGAATAAAAATCAATAAGCACAAAAAGTCAGGCCTATCAATGACTTGGCGTATAACCTAATCTTCCCCAACAACCCTTCTGCATCCTGTAGAGGTCATGGAAACCCGCGTCTGTTTCGGGTGTCCAGTACCCGGGATCGTGGCCGGTTTCCCAAGCTCTGGCCCGCTTTATCGTGTCGGTGCCTTTCCACTTCCAATGTTCACTGTGTCCGTCTGCAAAAGAGACGGTTGTTCCGTCACCGTGCCGGACGGGAGGGTCATCCCACCATTGCTCATTTGTATAATGGACAGCATAGGCATCCGGAGTCATAGAGCCTTCGTCAATAAAAACGAGTCTGTAGGCCGGTGGAGGGTTGTGAATCTCGGTCCTTTTCTTGATGTATGCGCCACGTACTCCTTGAACTTCTGTATGGCAAATAGCATTCATTGAAAACATTATAGCGTATGTCAGCGCCTCTCCGCGCCGGCCCGTCGGGCACCTGTAGATTTTGACATTCTCAAGATAAAGCCACAAGGCGCCGTCCCTGATCGCATCCTGCTGGGCATCCCACCCGGTTGCAAGCCGATCGACCCAGGCCCGTTCGCCTGTGTGGCCGAAGCTACTGCTGTTCCCGAAGCCTATGGCGCCGTTGACGAGCTTGTCGTCGAAATCATCTGCATATATAATCCAGGCAAGCATCAACTGCCTGAGATTGCTAAGGCAAACGGCACGCTTGCCCTGTTCTCTGACCCGCTGTAGTGCCGGCAGTAATATCGCCATCAATATCGCGATAATGGCAATTACGACCAGAAGCTCTATTAGTGTGAAGCCTTCTCCTCTGCGCACAATGGTAGTTCCTTTCTGCGCTAAAAAAGCTTTTCGAAAATCAGCAGCCGGCCGGCAAGCAAGACCGGCCTGCAAAGACCGGCGTTTTCTGTATAAGGGTCATTTTCAGTAGTCTGTCAAAGGTCGCATCCAGTCCGGCCAGTCGTCTGGCGTAACACCACCGGCCAGGGTGTGGGGACCTGCTGTGTTGAAGTTTCGATGCCACTTTAACTTCCACAACTCCTTAGCACCGAGCTTTCTGGCGGAGGCATCCATAAAGGCGCCGTTCACAAATCCGTTGTGTCGGTTGATGCAAAAGCGGCCTAAAAAACTGCGACCACCATAACCTCGCTCAAGATGGTCGTCTCCCATATAAGGTCCATCTTCGTGAAATGGCCAGGCATCAACCCAGACGCAATCCAAAACCAGCGGTACATTACTTGGACTTGGAACATTATTGTAGCCCCTCCAATAATCCTCTTCGTTACCCGCAAATGGGTTGCTTGTGTTGTAAATCCAGGCATTTAGCCCATAGCTGCCGTAATGACCATCTTGCGCCCACTCTAATGCACTGGCGCTAAAGGCCCCCCAGGCTGTAAACGTGTTACCGGAGGCCCCACCACCGCCTCCTAGCGGCACCGCCGGCTTCATAGCCTCCGGACAGCAGCGCAGGTCACCAACGTCAGCGTGGTACGGCCGAATCACAGTCATCCAAAACCCTTCCCTCAGTTGACGATCGTCACTGAAGAGGCCGTCGTTATCATCCATATACATCGTAAAACCAAGACCCCATTGGTGCATGTTCGACAGACACATAGACACCTTTGCCTGTTTTTTTACCCGCGTCAAAGCCGGCAGCAATATCGCCATCAATATCGCAATAATGGCAATCACGACCAAAAGCTCTACTAAGGTAAACCCCGTTAGAAATCCCTTACGTACACGATTAGAATTCTTCCGATTACGAATCTTTATTTCTAACGGGGTAAAGGCCTTTCGTTTGTCCATAATGGTACCCTTTCCTTAATGTTTCTAAAACTTAACTTTCGCCCTTTTTGAAAAGTGTTAATCTGGGTAATTTTAAGCATATGAGCCACTTTTTGGCA
>CAZWKM010000054.1:0-9041 GCA_964634165.1 uncultured Pirellulales bacterium
ATAGGGTCCAGGGAAAAAGATGCCGGCAGGATTATCGGTCGAGGTCATCTGTGCCTCCTGAAAACTCCGTACTTATTCGATTTCCCGGATTTATGAGTTTTGCCAACGTAATGGTTATTACCCTGATTTTGTTGAGAACAATGTCTCCGTATAGTGGATTTTAGGTATTTGCTTAGCGTGCAAAATCTCGTCAGCTCGTCAAAGAGTTTGTCAGGCCGACCATTCTCTGCTGATAGGTAAAAGTGCAAAGATGAAGCTGGAGGAGCAGAAATGATATTTTGGGGGCAGGAGTCTCCAGAGGACAGAGGACAGAGGACAGAGGACAGAGGACAGAGGACAGATAATCTGACATCTGACTTCTGACATCTGACTTCTGGGCTACCCACGGGAACGTCGCCTCAGGATGGGTGAGGGGCAGATGTTAACAGGACTATGCAGCCATCCAAACGCCGGCCCAAACTGCATCCGGATTATCCAAAGTCCATATCCGGCACCTCGCGGACGGATGGGCGTACGTGGAAGTAGTCTTGTGACTCAAAGCTGAATATGCCGGCGATGACGCTGCTCGGGAAGGTTTCGCACTTGTTGCGATAGTCGCGCACATTTCCGTTGAAGAAACGGCGCGCGGCCTGGATGCGGTCCTCGGTATTAACAAGCTGCCGCTGGAGCTTGAGGAAATGCTGGTCCGCTTTCAGTTGAGGGTAGTTTTCCACGACTGCCAGAAGCTGTTGCAAGGCGTCGACCAATTGGTTCTCGTTCGCGGCCTGCTCATTGACAGCTCCCCGGCTGGCCAGGCATTGCGCACGCAGCTCAGTGACACGCTCGAAGACCTCCCTTTCATGGGCGGCGTACCCTTTGACCGTGGCAACCAAATTGGGAATCAGGTCGTACCGCCGCTTCAGCTCCGTGTCGATATTGGCCCAGGCGTCGCGAATGTGATTTCGCAAAGCCACTAACGTATTGTAAGTCAGGACAACGTAAATGACCGGCAGCAAAAAGACAATCCCGACGAATATCAGCAGTTCCCACATAATCACCTCCCGGAAAACAGATAGTCCGGCATCAACGACCTGACAGTGATGAGTCGATTCAGATTCGGCTCTATCTGCTCCGGCGCTAACCGCCGACGGAACGATATCGCCAATGAGTCGCCATCAATCTCGATGCTCATGTCGGTATTCGATAACAGGTACTCAATCATACGGGCATTGCAGACGTCATATGCGAACTTCTTGTCCGCAGAGCGGACACAGAACTTGCGGGAGAATTCGTGCGACTCGAAATCGATGTCATCATACCCAACGGCCTGGGCAATCTTAGAGAAAAATCCCTCTTTGTCAATGACCAGTTCCGGGAAGGATATCGGTAACTGCAGGATAAAGAAGGAGAAATAGTGGTGGTGCGTATCTTTGCCGGACCCGGTTTGGTAATGATAGTCGAACAGCATCACGTCGTGCCCCTGGTAACTGCCGGATAGGATGTTGAACGCATAACGATTTGAGCCCTGTCGCAGCTTGTCCAGAAACCGATATTGCCGCGCCAAGCCGCGATCCTTGCGCGGCTGGAAGCGTAAACCAAGCCTGGCTGCAGCAGCACGCATCGCCTCGCGGCGTTTCCGAGCGGCGATATAGCCTATGACTACTACGACGACAATGATGGCAACGACGCCAACGATAATCAGAGGTTCCACCTTCTATGCCTCCTGTTCTGAGTTTTCTTCGGTAGATATTGTTGTATGCTGAAAGATTAGCATAAATCCCTGCGATTGCAAGGATTTATGCTATGATGAGGTATGTTCAAATGGCCCGTATGAATTTTTTGACGGGACGCCCTCAGTTCTCGCCGGCGCATCGATTCCTTTATCTTCCTGCCGCTTTCTTTGCCTTATTCAGTGTCGCCCTGGCGCGGCGAAGCACGCCTCTGTTGTTCGTCGCTCGTATCACCTTCTGCAGGGCGTCGGCAACTTCGCCGGGCTTTTGCTGGACGATCTTCTCGCTGATTGCCACGGCTGCAAAGCACGCCTCGTTTTTGGTCGCCGGGTTGTCCAGGTGCGCCATTGCCATTGAGAGCGCCTCGGCCGCCGGCACTGTGGCCAGTGCACCGAGTAGAAGCTTCTTTTCTTCGTTGCGCTGAACCAGGGGCAGGATCTCTTTGAATGCCGCCAGCTTCTTTTGGACGGTAACATCCTGCAACGGGATCAAGCGAATGGTCCCGCGCAGCGCCAGGATCCGGACCCTGCGGTCCGTGGCCGTCCGTGTCAGTTCAAGCACGTCCGGCAGTGCATCGGCCGTCGGCCAGCCGCACAAAACGGAAATAGCCTCGCTGCCGACCTCGGCATTGGCGTCTTTAGTGGCGGCGCGAACCGCGTCGAGGGCCCTTGGACCCTGGGCTACGCGGAGGATCCGCAGCAACGCGAGCTTCTGCGGGGTCGGCGCCTTGGCCAGCGCCGAGCAGAGCTGGTCAATGAAGGCCTCGGGCGTTGCACCGGCTGCAAGCGTCAAGGTCTCGCCTTCCTTGACCGTCCCGGTATGCGCAACCCCTGCCACCGTGTATTCCACCAGCAGTTGCTTTTGAATACCGGAAGCCGGGTCGCCGAAGTTTGCATTGGACGCCGTGACGGAAAGCGAACCGGCCGCCACCATCTTGGCGACCTTTCTTGTGACGTCGGCCGAGCCCCCTTCGCCGATGGCGCCGTAGACGGCCCTGCGAATGGTGACTTTGCCGGCCGATGGTTTGGCCTCTCGCGTGCAGGCTGCCGACAACGCACTCTCTGCCGCCCGGATTTCCGACGAGCTGCCGGCGTTGACCAGCAGTTCGACCAGCACCGGGAACTGCACTTCACCGGCCAAGTCGCCTAATACTCTGATGCTCGCGGTGCGGACTGATTCATCGTCATCGCGGGTCGCCTTGAGCAGGGCCGACGAGACCCTGGTCATTCTGCGACGCTCAATCATTTCGAGGGCCTTCAGTTGGCGGTCTGTATCGCTGCTATTGAGCATCGCCATCACGGCGGCATCGACCCTCCGGCCCGGCAGGGCGGCGAGGGCTTCTTGCGAGGCTTTCGAAATCTCATTATCGGCATCGGCCAGCAATTCCACCAACACGGGAACTGCTGACGCATCGCCAATCTGAGGAAACGCTCCGATGGCTGCCAGGCGAACGGATTTTGCGCCGCTCTTGGCCAGAGCGGACAACGCCGGATATGCCCCTGCATCGCCACGTTTGCCAAGCGCCTTGATAACCAGGATCTGATTGTCAGCGGGCAGTTGCTTCAGCTCAGCAATCAACGCCTTGGTCACTTCGGCGCCTTTCATTTCCTGGGCGGCCTGGACCGCTGCGGAGAACAAAATGTAGTCGTCGCTGCGCAAATGCTCACGCAGCAGCACCACGCCGTCCCTGCCACGGGTTAGTATAGCGCCGCGAAGGGCGCCGCCGCGAACCTGGTGCGGCGCCTTTAAGCTGCGCAATTGGTCGTAAATCTCGATGGCAACGTTGCGCCGGCCTTTGGCGGCGTGTGCCTCGGCGCAACGGAACAGCCCTTCGCACAGTGCGAGCCGATTGGCGGCAGGCGCATTTGGCAGGGCGCCTTGCAGCGCCTTGGCCGCAGCCGAGTTACCGATTGAGCCCAACGCTCTCGCCGCCGCCTGAGCGACATCGGCATCGGAATTCTGCAGCACCCTCGAAAGCGGCCCGACTGCTTTGGCATCGCGCCGAACGCCGATGCTGCCGATTACACCGACCAGCGGCCGGCCTTTGAGTTTGCCAAGTGCATCGCGCAAGGCCTCGTCCACGGCCGGGTCAGGAATCGGCTCAAGCCCATAGCGGGCCATATGCGAGAGCTTTTCGTCGGCGAGCAGCGCGGCCAACGGTGCAACGGCATTTTTTGTGCCGATAATGGCGAGTTGACGACAGGCATCAGCCTTTTCTTTGTGGGATGCATTGGATTTAAGAACTGCAATCAGTTTACCCTCACTGCCCGCGGCAGGTATGGTTTGCCCGAACAATGGTCCCGTCACGACCACTACCAACGCGATGAGCAGAATTAAATTCTTTTTTGACTTCAACATGATTTTATTTTCCTTTCTCGCAGTAAATTGTTTCATCAGATAATCCACGGCTCACGCATCGCACGCGAACGCAGCCGGTTGGCTTCCGGGTCGTTGATGAATTCCTCTTTCACGGGGTCGTAACGCATATCGCGTTTGAGCCACATGCAGATGTTGGCCGCATGCACTGTAGTCATGGCCCGGTGCATCACTACCGGATTGGCCACGGTCTGCCGGCGAGACTTGACACAGTCTAAGAAATCACGCACGTGGCTCATCGGACGCTGCGTCCGCGCCTGGTAGTCACGGACCAGCTTCCGGAAGTCATCCATCATGGCCGGCGAGGAAACATCCGGCTTCGAATAACCGTCAGCCGCCGCGACCCAGCCTTCGGTGCCTTCATACTTGACGCCGCACGAGCCGCGCCAGCCGCCGCGCTGCAGTATCATTTTTATACCATTGGCAAATCGCGTGACCATACCATCGCCGCTCTCGTTCTTCACATACTGGTACTCGATGGCCGAGGTGTCCCCCGCGCCCATCCCCACCTGGCACTGGGCGAACGTGTGCGCCCCCCATTCGCCGATGCAGCTTGTGTGGAAATCATAGTGGCCGCGCCAGCCCCCGCGCGTGTAAGTGGAATTGTAAGGCCGCCACGGACACGGGCCCAGCCACTGGTCCCAGTCCACCTCTTCTTTGGGAGGTAGAGGTTGCGCGGGCAGCCAATCATGCCTCATTTCAGCGGCATCCCACGGGGCAATATGCGCGCGGACTGTATGCACTTCACCGAGCCGGCCGAGGCGCAGCATCTCGTTACAGAATGTGAAATTACCCTCGCTCAGCCGCTGCGTACCGGTTTGATAAATCCGCCGGTAGCGTCTCGCCGTTTCCACAACCGCCTGGCCTTCCGCGATGGTCATCGACGATGGCTTTTCGGAATAGACGTCTTTGCCTGCCCGCATCGCCATAATCGAAGCCAGCGCATGCCAGCGGTCGCCGGTGGTGACTAACAGTGCGTCAATGTCTGTGCGCTCAGCCAGGAACTCCGGCGTGTTGTGGTATATGACACAATCCTTGTTCCCGTACCGGGTGTCCACCATTTGCTTGACGGACTCGGCACGTTTCCTCTGGGGGTCGCAAACTGCGACAAATTGCACGTCCTTCTCCGGCAGCATCCAGCGCAGGTCGCTCGAGCCGCGGTTGCCAATGCCGATCCCACCCAGCACAATCCGCTCGCTGGCCGCAACCTTTCCGCCGCGACCCAATGCCGTGGCTGGAATAATATACGGCGCCGCGAGCCCACCTACGGCCGCCGCCGCGCCTCGCAGGAACTGGCGCCGGTTCAAGTGTTTTTCTTTTACTCGCTTCATAAGTCGCCTCCTTCTAAAAAAAGTTAAGTGTCAAGACACAAAGACAGATGAATCGAGGCCAAAAAGCCTCGAACTGCATAACTATGCTTCGAGAATCTTGTGCCGGAATTATACCCGATATGCAGACCGACTGCAAGTCATTTAAGCATATTTTTGGGTATAAAACAAGCCGGAGACAAGGGTTTTTGCGTTGAAACAGAAGCTCGGAAAAGAAAGAATATAGCTTTGAAGATGCTCATTTTGATAAAGTGCCCGCTAAATGTACATAGCTCCCCTGATTTCTCTGGAAAATACCATTTTACATAAGTCCCTATGGCACAATAAGTACGGAAATTTCGGTAGGGACAGGCATTGAACCCTGGCGAACCACGGTGACGGTTTCGCCGCGCGCCGTGGGGAAAGCCAGCAATGAGCCGGAGAGGTCCTCGGCTTTCTTGCCGTTTCGGTAGAGCGTGAGGGCGGCATCCCGCCAGGGGTTGCGTAAGCGGCACTCGCCGCCGACCTGGGACTGGATTTCCACAAAATCAATCCGCCCCTTCTCTATCGAAGTGCTGACCAGGAACGCTCCACGGGCCAGCAACGTGTAAGCCGCATCCCACTCCCTGGGCCAGGCCGGGAAGATGTGAATGACCGGGTCCTTGCCGGGCGCAGGCGGCACACTCTGAAGCAGGGCCGCATGCAAGGCTTCTGCGGCCCGCCCGAGCCGCTGGCAGTCGATGGCCCCCGGTCCTTCACGCAGGGTTAGACGATTGGGCAGCACACCGGTCCTGCCGACGCCAACCCAATCGCAGAAATCTTTCTCCGGGGTGAGACACCGAATCTGGTTCGGGATCATGTGTTTTAAATCGTTGGCGCGGCCCAGGTAAGCTGCCGCCGCCGCCCAAGGTGTTAATGTGTGAACGGGCGTCTTCTCGTTGATGCCGCCGGAGTAAATCGCCTCAAAAGTGGCGTTTCCAGTCCGGAGCATTTGCGGGTCTGCGGTCCCGACCGTGCACAGGTCGTAAAGGAGCGCCGGCACGAGGTCGGGCCGCTCCGGGTTGCCCGATCGGGCGGGCGGGACAGCACTGATCCAATGCCGTGGTTCGTCCGGTTTCCGGGGGCCCAGGATGTCGCTGGTCGGCAGCGGGGCAAAGTTTTCGACGAATTCCCGCCAGAGGGGTCTCATGTCGGCATCCACATCAAGGAGCTCCGAGGCGCGAATCAGGATCGGCGTTATTCCGCGAATGGCCGAAACATCCTCCAGCGTGTCTTGGGCGTCCCAGACCGCTTCGTGGTTGTTCGTGTGATAGATGTGGTATTTGCCGTCGGCACCCTTTTCCACATTCGGGAAATTGCGGTAGAACTCCACTGTCCCCTTGAGCATCGGATATGCGCGATCGCGCAGCCACACCTTGTCCTGCGTGTACTCATAACGCAACCAGTACAAGAAGGATATTCTGGCTGTAGATGAGAACATGTGTGTAACATGCCCGAACGGACCAGCGCCTTTATCCGGTACGACCCAGTGTCCCTGTTCCCACCGGCCAACGGTGGCCCAATTCCAACGGGCGTTATGCTTCAACTTCGGCTCGGCAAACCAGCAGAACCGTTCCGACCGCTGTTCCCATGGTTTTCTTACCAGGTACAGCTCCCTCATCTCCGCAGCGATGTCTTCCGGCAGCTTGGCCAGACCGTCAAACCAGGTCGTCTCGGACAGCCAGATACCCCGGCTGCCCCATTGCTGGCGTGCGGCCAGAGCACAGGATTCGTACATCCCGCTGTACATTGAAAACATCGGGTCCATCAACTCGAAGCGGTTCACTGGAGGCAGGGCATTGTAATAGCAACTTGAGTTCCACCACCAATGCTGCGACCCCCACTCCCGCATATCTCCCGTTGTGTACCAGATCATGCCGCCGTATCGCGGCGGATAATCACCCCGCGAGCTTGAGGCCATAACATAGAGGAAATAGGTATAGTTCTGCTCGACGTAGTCCGCCACGCCATCCTCGCTGTGCAGGTGCACGAAAGTCCTGGACCAGAAATCGTGCCACCAGGTCTTGTTGCTCGCCAGCAACCCCCTGAAGCCTTTCGCCGCCGCGACATCCAGCTCTTTCAACGCCAGCGCCGCCACATCCTGCTTCGGATCGAAGCTGGAGACGCTGGCCATCAGGATCGTGAAACGTCCTTTATCGGGCGCCGCCGAGAGTCGCACGGTCAAATCATTGAAGTACCTCGCCTTGGTCTCCCGTCCCACAATGCCGATAGCTACCGCCGAGGCGTTGTAATAATCGTTCTCGCGAAACTCCTGGGTCAAAATGATGCGCCCGTTGCGAATGTCCAGTCGGGAAGTTGCGGTGTGGGCGGCCGTCTGCACCATCACGGCGTGCCGGCTTGACAGCTCGAAGTTTTTACCGGGGAAGTATTGCATCATGTACCGCAACATACGCAGGTCAATGTTAACCGGCGCGGGCTTTTTCCGCCGGTCCTCGATTTCGACCGCTATGACGTCCCGTTCGTGCCAGGCCAGCGCCCGCGCCGTGACGCCGTTGCCCTCGGCGGTCATAAGCCCGTCGTACACACCGAGGTGCTGCCGGAAAGCTGCGCCGGCAAAGACATCTTCGCCGTAGTCAACAAGATTGATATCGACATAGCCGCAGCCGCTGGCGTAATCCGTGTTTCTCCGCGGGAAGCTGCAAG
This sequence comes from uncultured Pirellulales bacterium, assembly GCA_964634165.1. GTDB lineage: Bacteria > Planctomycetota > Phycisphaerae > Sedimentisphaerales > Anaerobacaceae > JAUVYQ01. The sequence continues at coordinate 8,096 of CAZWKM010000054.1, forward strand.
TGGAACTGTTTACCGCGAAGACGTCCGGGCGGTTGATTTGGAATTTAAGGGCGGCAGGTGTGGTCCACACCAGGCTGCCCATACGACCGTTGCCGACGGGTAGCCCCTCCTCGCTGCGCGTCACGGGCTTATCATAGGTAATATCCGCCCGGCTGACAAGATTCCTATGGTTCACTTTGACCAGGCGGACGGCCGCATCGGCAGCCGCCCACGGCAGAAGGGCTGTAAGTGCCGGAACTAAGTATACGAACGCCGATCTTCTCATGACCGCCTCCTTTTTAATGGTCCATCTTTACTGAGATTATTAAGAAGCTGCTATTTGTTTTTCCTATTTAGACTTTGTTAGAATTAGCTGTTTTTCTTCAAAAGGAATCGGATAAACGGCTATCCATACTTCCAGTGTAAAGTCATCTGTGCCATTTGCCAAGCACAAAACCACCGCCGCCATTGCCGCCATTTATCATGTCCCGTACATTCATTCATACTAACCTTCAATTATATTGTCATAATAGGATGTAATGCTTAAAAAAAAGCAATGATTTAGCTTGTATAACCGGGGCGAATTTGATAAAAGCATAGGGTGTGGCCCTGGCAACATAATCGAACAACATTGATATGTGAAACTGTGCTAAGCATTATTTCTATTTCCGATGTTTTTTAAGGCCTGAATATTGGTTAAATTGTTAAAAATCACCAGTTATATTGGCACGTGAGGAGATAAAATGTCCACCAGAAAAGACCTAATCAAAGATAAAAAACAATTACACAGTCGCCGCGATTTCCTTAAGCAAATTGGCTTTGGCGCGAGCACACTGTCCCTCTCGCAGTTGATACCATCTCGTGCTATGGCCGGTGACAATCGGAAAGACTCAGCCGCCGGCGCCCTGTACGATGAAAAGTATCGGCCGCAATTTCATTTTACTCCCCGAAAGAACTGGACAAACGA